>JANOEG010000573.1:0-3831 GCA_031413095.1 Burkholderiales bacterium
CTTGGTGGGTTCGTTCAACAGCCGCGGCGGCAGGTTGTCGTCTTTGTTGGTGAAGCCTGCCTTGTTGTTGAACTCGCGCTCCATGTTCCAGATGCGCTCGCCGATCTTGGCCATGTTCTCGAGCGTGAACTCGGGGCCGCAAGCCGCAGCGACTTGCGGCGCCACGTCCGCCAGCCCCCAGGCGAAGCTGGTGAAGATGCAGATGCCGGCCGAGTCGAAGGCGGCAGTCGCGTCCTGGAACGCGATCACGAGTTCTGGCTTGCCTTCGGCCGAGAGCGGATCGGTCTTGACCGGGATGCCGAGCACTTCCGAGGCCACGGTGTAGCTGCGCAGGTGGCAGGCGCCGCGGTTGCTCGTCGCGTAGGTCAGGCCCATGCCCTGGATGCCGCGCGCGTCGTAGGCCGGGAACTCCTGGCCCTTGACGCTCATGCTCAGTTCCGGGTGGCCGTACTTGGCGGTGAGGCGCTTGCTGCCCTGACCGATCTCTTTGCCGAAGCCAACGCCATTGGCTGTCATGTCGGCCAGTTCGCACAGCGCGCGCGCCGAGCCGAACGGCGACTCGACACCAAGCTGCTCTTTGGTCAGCACGCCCATCTCGTACAGCTCCATCACCGCGCCGATGGTGGCGCCGAAGCTGATCGGATCCATCCCCTGCTCGTTGCAGATCGTGTTGGCGTACTGCAGCGCTTCGATGTCGTTGACGCCGTTGGCCGCGCCAAGCGCCCAGGCCGCTTCGTATTCGAGGCCGCCGGTCGCCCCCCAATACTGCGGCTTGTTCTCGACCGAGAAATGCTTCTGGTCGATCTTGCTGATGCGCCCGCAGGCGATCGTGCAGCCGAAGCAGGCCTGGTTGGTGACGAGCTGCGCCTTGCCATCACTTTTCCGCGGCGTCGCCATCGCTTCGGCCGAGATGTCCTTTGCGCCTTCGAACTGGCTGTCCTTGTGGTTGCGCGTCGGCAGAGCGCCGATCTCGTTGATGACGTTCATCAGCACCTGCGTGCCATAGGTCGGCAGGCCCTGACCCGTCACCGCGTTGTCGGCCAGGATCTTCTTCTTTTCCTTCGTGACCTTCATGAACTCCTTGGGGTCTGCCAGGTTGCCGACGCCCTTGGTGCCGCGCACGGCAATCGCCTTCAGGTTCTTGCTGCCCATCACGGCGCCGACGCCGGAGCGGCCCGCCGCGCGGTGCAGGTCATTGACCACCGCCGCGAACAGCACCTGGTTTTCACCGGCCAGACCGATCGACGACACGCGGATCAACGGATCCTGGTGCTGCTTCTTGATCGTCTCCTCGGTGTGCCAGACGCTCTGGCCCCACAGATGCGCCGCGTCTCGCAACTCTGCCTTGTCGTCTTCGATGAACAGGTACACCGGCTTGGCTGACTTGCCTTCGAAGATGACCATGTCCCAGCCGGCCATCTTCAGCTCGGCGCCCCAGTAGCCGCCGGAATTGCTGCAGGCGATGGCGCCAGTGAGCGGGCCTTTGGTGATCACCGTGTAGCGGCCGCCGGTTGAGGCCATCGTGCCGGTGAGCGGCCCGGTGGCCCAGATGATCTTGTTGGCCGGCGAGAGAGGATCGACCTTCGGATCGACCTCTTGCACGATGTATTTGGTGCCCAGACCGCGCGAGCCGAGATACGCGCGCGCCCAGTCCATGTTGGTGGGCTCGCTCTTGACGGTGCCCGCGGTGAGATCGACGCGGAGGATTTTTCCTGCCCAAGACATGTTGTGCTCCTCAGGCTGAAGGTTGGTTGCCGAGCTTGTCCGCCCAGGCCTGCATCTTGTTCAGACCGGTCCAGTTGGCATCGACATACGTGATGGCGCCGGTTGGGCAGGCATCGGCGCAGGCCGGCTCGCCGCCGCACAGATCGCACTTCTGCACCTTGCCGGTTTCCTGCACGTAGTTGATCGTGCCGAACGGGCACGCAATCGTGCAGACCTTGCAGCCGACGCAGGTGGTCTCGTTGACGACCTTGGCGCCGGTCAGCGCGTCGAGCGTGATCGCCTCCACCGGGCAGGCGTGCAGGCACCAGGCTTCATCGCACTGCGTGCAGGTGTAGGGCACCTTGCGCCCGGTGTGATGGAAGTCGAACACCTTGATGCGGCTCTTGGCCGGCGCATAGGTGGCGTAGTTCTCGAACGAACACGCCATTTCGCATTGGAGGCAGCCGGTGCATTTCTCCGGATTGATGTGCAAGGTCTTCTGCATGAGCGCCCTTCCTGACGTGGTGACGGCCGGCCACGACGGCGCGCGCACGATCGCGCGGCGCCTATGTCCGTTGGTGCCTATCTTCTAGAGGAGGGTTGGGCGCGCCTACTTGGGTCTAACCCTAGTCAAGTTGTCCCACGATGCGACAACCGCTTCCGTGCCGCAGCGCTTCTTCGCACGACCAGCCGGTGCGCCCTAAGATGGGTAGCGTCTCCGAGACGCCGCGCACACAGAAAACACCGTCCGCAGGACCGAGGAAGACATTCCGTGACCGTGAGCCCCCAGACCGCACGCTCGCGCCGCGGCGGCGATGAGCCCTACCGGCCGATCGCCTCTGCGCTGCAGTTGCCGACCGAGCATGTCACCACCATCGACCGGTCACACGAGCGCTGCGCCACGCTCGGCCTGTCGCGCTTCGAGCAACCCGACCTGACGCCGCTGGGCCCCGCCGATCTGACGATCACGCGCGAACGCAACCAGCGCCTGCATGCCCATGCGGCGCCGGTGATGGAGATGCTGTTCGAGCAGATCGTGCAGACGCAGAGCATGGTCGTGCTCTGCGACGCCACCGGCACCATCCTGCATTCGATCGGCGATGACGACTTTCTCTCGCGCGCCAGCAAGGTCGCGCTGGCACCTGGCGTGAACTGGAGCGAGCAGGCCAAGGGCACCAATGCCATCGGCACCGCGCTCGTCGCCGAAACGCCGACGCTCGTCCATGCCGACGAGCACTTCATGCATGCCAACCACTTCCTCACCTGCTCGGCAGCACCCATCCTCGACCCACGCGGCAACATCCTCGGCGTGCTCGACGTGACCGGCGATCAGCGCGGCTACCACCAGCACACGATGGCGCTGGTGCGCATGAGCGCGCGCATGATCGAAAACCATTGGCTGTCGGACGACTACCGCCATGTCATGCGCCTGCACTTCCACAACCGTGCCGAGTTCATCGGCACGCTGATGGAAGGCATCGTTGCGATCACGCCGGACGGAAAGATCGTCGGCGCGAATCGCAGCGCGCTCGAACAGTTGGCGATGAGCGGCGCGGCCGTGCGCATGCACTCGCTGCCGAGCTTGCTGGGCACCACCGTCGGCGCGCTGGTCGAGCATTTCCGCTCGCCGCTGGCCACACCGCTGATCGCACGCACCGCCGACAACCGGCAATTGCATGTGATGGCGCGATTCAACTTCCCCGCGTGGCACAGCGCTCACGACGGCCGCACGCCGAGCGATGCGCCCATGTTGGCGGGCAACCAGAGCGGCCGGGCTCCGCAGCGCGGCGCTGCATCGGCCCGCACTGGCCAGGCCGGGCCGATCGGTCTGGCCGCACTGACCACCGGTGACCCGCAGATGGCCGCGCTTGCCGCCAAGGTGCGGCGCGTCATCGACCGTGACATCCCGATTCTGATCCTCGGCGAAACCGGCACCGGCAAGGAGCTTCTGGCGCGCGCCATTCACCAGGAGTCGCAGCGCGCGCGGCAACCGTTCATCGCCGTCAACTGCGCCTCGATACCCGACACGCTGATCGAGTCCGAACTCTTCGGCTACGAAGAAGGCGCCTTCACCGGTGCCCGGCGCAAGGGCGCCGTCGGCAAGATCGTGCAGGCCAACGGCGGCAC
>JANOEG010000574.1:0-14014 GCA_031413095.1 Burkholderiales bacterium
CCGAAAGCGAACATCGGCGCGCCGCTGCCCGGCGGTGTGCGCAAGTCCAGGCCCAAGGCCTGTTGCTCGTTGACGCGCGTGGACAACGACGCCGCCATACGGCCGATCGCTGCCCTGGCGTCTGTCAGGTCTTCGTCCTGAAAGCGCAGCAAGCCACCGATGCGGCCACCGGCCAGCATCGAAGACGGCAAGGGGCGCAACGTGCCACTGTCCTGCACGGCAATCGCGCCGCGCGTGATGTCGAACTCGTCGCTCACAAACGCCAGGGCAGTGGCCTGCGTGCCGAGCACGAGGCGCTGACCGCCGGCCACGAACACGGCCAGAGTGCCGTCATCGGCCGGCAGCGTGGTCACTTGCACGAACTCGCTCAGCTCGGCGACGAGTTGATCGCGCTGGTCGAGCAGATCGTTCGGCGTCTGACCGCTGCCGACGACGCGCGCAATCTGCTCATTGACCGTGGCAATGCCTTGCGTCAGCCGGTTGACGCTGGCCACCGCCACCTGCAAGTCCTGCACCACACCTTCTTGCAGTGTGTCGATCTGCGCACCAGCCGCGGCATAGCGCTGCGCCAGATCTTGCGCCCGCGCGAGCACGACCTGGCGCGTGGACAGATCCTGCGGCCGGCTGGCCAGATCGACCACCGCATTGAGGAAGGAACTTGCGGCATGCCCCAATCCTGCTTCGCCCGTGGGGAACACCGTCTCGAGGCGCTGCAACTGTTCGAGGCGTGCGTTGTCGGCCGCCGCTTGAGACGCGGCGGTGGCAGCTTCGCGTGTCAGAAAGGTGTTGTGCGCGCGCGTGACCGCGGCCACATCGACACCCTTGCCGAAGAACCCGGCGCCGGTGAACTGGCCTTGCGCGGTCTCGAACTCGACCTGCTGACGCGAGTAGCCCTCGGTGTTGGCGTTGGCGATGTTGTGGCCGATGGTCTGCAACGCCGCGTAGTTGGCGAACATCGCGCGCGTGCCGATTGACAGCAGGGGTGAAGCACTCATGCCAGGCTCCTTTGCAGGCGCAACGTTGTGTTGATGACGCGGCCCAGCTTGTCGGCGTAGGCCGGATCGGTCGCATAGCCGGCGCGTTGCAGGCCCTGCGCGAAGCGGGTTGCGTCGGCAGCCTGCGCCACGACTTCGCGGTAGCGCGGACTGGTCTTCATCATGCGCGCGTAGTCGGCAAACGATTCGTCGTAGCTCGAATAGGCGCGAAAGCTCTGCACCATCTTCTTCGGCTCGCCATTGACGTACTCGGTGGTCGTGATCTTCGCCACGGGGCCTTTCCATTCGCTGCTGGCCTTGATGCCGAAGAGATTGAAGCTGTTCGAGCCATCGGCCATGCGAATCGTCTTCTTGCCCCAGCCGGTCTCATGCGCGGCCTGCGCGACCATGAAGGTGGCCGGGATGCCGGTCCTGGCTTCAGCCTGCTTCGCCGCTTCCGTGTGTGTGGCGACGAACTCGCTGGCGCTGGTGGGCGGGCGCAGAGGGGTCGTTTGCGAAACCTGATTGAGTTTGGGTTTGGCCTTTCCGGCGTCAGTTGCGACGCCCATCTGCCGCTCCAACTGGCGCGCGATCGCATCGGCCAGACCACCTCTCAAGCCACTCATCTTGCCGGCGAACTCGGTGTCCATCATCTCGGTGCCGAGCTTCGTGCCCTCGTTGTCGAGCATGCCCGAGCTCATCGTGGCCTGGCGCATCGACTTCATCAGCTCTTGCATGAACAGCGACTCGAACTGCTTGGCAACTTCCTTGATCGCCAGCGTCGGGTCCTTGGCCGCGCTGCTGCGCAGGCTGGCGAGTTGATCGACTTTCATCGCTAGATCACCTCGATCTCGGCTTTGAGCGCGCCTGCGCTTTTCATCGCTTGCAGAATCGCGAGCAAGTCTTGCGGCGTCGCGCCCAAGGCGTTCAGCGCCTTGACCACATCGGCCAGCTTCGCGCCCGCCGGCATCTGCACCAGGGAGCCTGCCTGCTGTGCGATCGTGATATCGGCCCTGCTGGCCTGCGCTGTCGTGCCGCCGGACAACGGCCCCGGCTGGCTGATCACCGGCGTGTTGCTGATCGTCACCGACAGGCTGCCGTGCGCGACGGCGCAAGCCGCCAACGTCACGGCGTCGTTCATCACCACCGAGCCAGTGCGCGCATTGAGCACGATGCGCGCCGCAGGCTTGGTGAGTTCGAGCGTCAGGTTCTCGACGTCAGCGAGGAAGGCGACACGCGCATTGATGTCTTGCGGCGCGCGCACGCGGACCACACGACCGTCGAGCGCGATGGCCGTGCCCTCACCCTTGGCGGTGTTGATCGCCTTGGCGACGTCGCGCGCGGTCGCGAAGTCGGCGCTGGTCACGTCGAGCTGCAAGTATTCGCCTTGCGCCAGTGGTGTCGGCACGCTGCGCTCCACCGTCGCGCCTTGCGGCACGCGGCCGGCCGACAAGTGGTTGATCTGTACCTTCGAGCCCGCGGCCGAGGCCCCGGCGCCGCCGACGATCAGGTTGCCCTGTGCCAGCGCATAGACCTGACCATCGGCGCCTTTGAGCGGCGTGACGATCAGCAGGCCACCGCGAAGGCTCTTCGCATTGCCGAGCGACGACACGTTGACATCGATCGCCTGTCCTGGCTGCGCAAACGCCGGCAGCGTGGCGGTGACCATGACCGCGGCGACGTTCTTGGCCTGCAACTGCACGCCGGGCGGCACGGCCACGCCCATCTGCGACAGCATCGCGGCCAGACTCTGCGCGGTGAACGGCGCGCCCTGGCTCTGGTCACCCGTGCCGTCGAGGCCGACGACGAGGCCATAGCCGACGAGTTGGTTGCTGCGCACGCCTTGCACCGCCGCCACTTCCTTGATGCGCGTCGCGGCGTGTGCCGGCCACCACACGGCGGCGCTGGCCACGAAGGCCGTCAACGCAATCGCCGCACGCACGAGACGTTCGATCATCGAGTCACTCATATCGGCATCACGCTCAAGAAGAAGCGGGAGAGCAGGCCCATGACCTGCGCATCCGCTTGCTGGCCGCGGCTGCGGTGCTCGACGCGCACGTTGGCGATCTGCGCCGAGGGCACGCTGTTGCCCGGCTGGATCGCGCGCGGATCGACCTGGCCCGAAAAGCGCAGCACATCGACGTTCGCATTGACGCCGATCTGCTTCTCGCCCTGGATCATCAGGTGTCCGTTGGGCAGCACGCCGGTGACGAGCACGGTGATCGTGCCGCTGAAATCATTGCTGCTCTCGGTGGCGCCCTTGCCGCCGAAGGTGTTAGTCGATGTGCCGCCCACACTGGCGCGAGCGAACGAGTTCGGGTTGATGAGCGGCAGCGCGGTGACCGAGCCTGAGAGGCTGCCGCTCTTGTCCACCGACGACGTCGACTTCTGGCTGGCGCTGACCTTCTCGACGATGGTCACCGTCAGCGTGTCGCCGGGCAGGCGCGCGCGGTGGTCTTCGAACAGTGGGCGGTAAGCGGCGGCCTGGTAGATCGCGCCGTTGTTGTTGGGCGTAGCGACAACGGGCTGCGCCGACACCGGCGGCTGCGCGCCAATCTGCACCGGCGGTGCACGGTAGCCATCGACCACCGCGCAGCCACCGAGCGCACACACGGCGAGAAGCACGACAACACGCATCACAGTTGCCCCAGGCGCTGCAGCATCTGATCGGAGGTCTGGATCGCCTTCGAGTTCAGCTCGTACGCGCGCTGCGTCTGGATCATCGCCACGAGTTCTTCAACCACGTTGACGTTGCTCGTCTCGACATAACCCTGCTGCAGCAGACCCAGGCCGTTGCCGCCAGGCGCGCCGGCCTGCGGCGTACCCGAAGCAGCGGTCTCGCCCCACAGGTTCATGCCCTTCGGGTCCAGACCGGCGGGGTTGACGAACGAAGCGATCGTCAACTGCCCAATCGACTGTGCCGTGGCCTGGCCCGGCAGCGCCACCGACACGGTGCCATCGGGCGCGATCGTCACGCTCTGCGCGTTGGCCGGCACCGTGATGCCCGGCTGCACGAGGTAGCCGTTGTTGGTGACGAGCTGGCCGCTGGCATCGACCTGGAACGCACCGTCACGCGTGTAGGCCGTCGTGCCGTCGGGCTGTTGCACCTGAAAGAAGCCCTGACCCTTGATCGCGAGGTCGAGGTTGTTCGACGTCTGCTGCAGGTTGCCCTGCGTGAAGATGCGCGACGTGGCGACAGGGCGCACACCGAGGCCGACCTGCAGGCCGGTCGGCAACTGCGTCGCATCGCTGCTGGCCGCGCCAGCCTGGCGCAGGTTTTGATAGATCAGGTCCTCGAACACCACATGGCCGCGCTTGAAGCCGTTGGTGCCGACGTTGGCCAGGTTGTGCGAGATGGTGTCCAGCTGCGTTTGCTGGGCTTCCATGCCGGTCTTGGCGATCCAGAGGGATCGGATCATGAGGACGCTCCTTGCGGTGTTGGAGCGATCTTCCGGTTTACTTGAGGGTGGCGAGGGGTGGATAAACGGGGGGAAGGCGGGTCAGTTGGCAGATGGCGCGGGGCGCCGGTTCATACTTGCCCGATGCCCACGCAGCCGATCGTCATGCAGATCAGGGTCAAACCCAACGCCCGCGTGAGCACACTTGACCAGGCTGCGGATGGCAGCTGGCTGGCACAGCTCAAGGCAGCGCCGGTGGACGGCAAGGCCAACGAGGAATTGATCACGCTCGTGGCAAAGCGCTTCGACTGCCGCAAGTCGGCGGTGACGATCAAGAGCGGCGCATCCGGCCGCATCAAGCGGGTCCGCATCGAGGGCGCTTGAACGCGACAAATCGCCGAAGTTCTACCAGCGATTCTTGACGCCGGTGAACATGGCGCGGATCAGGTGCGTGCGCTCCAACCGCCCCATGACGATCGCCGCCAGGGCGTGCAGCGCTGCCAGGCCGATGAGCATATTGGCTGCGTGCTCGTGCAGCTCCTGCAGCCACTCTTCACCCCAGAAGGCATCGAGGGTCTGCATCCAGCCCGTGACGCTGACGGCCAGCACCTGGATCATCAGCGCCAGGATCATCAGCGCGCCCAAAGGGTTGTGGCCGTTGTGGCGCTCGGGCGAGCCCGACAACATGCCCTCGACATGCTGCCGGACCCGCGTCAGGGTGGGAAAAAAGTCCGAGAACCGCGCGTGCGGCGTGCCGATGAAGCCCCAGACGACCCTCGCCAGCACCAGCGCCGCAGCCAGGTAGCCCAGCCATTGGTGCAAATCGTTGCCATCGTCGAGCACGGTGTAGTCGATGACCACGCAGGACACCAATGTCCAGTGGAACAGGCGGATGAAGCGGTCCCACACGGGGATCGCTTCGAGCGAAGGTGACGAGGTTTTCATCGGTGTGGCGGCACAGGCCCTTACTTCGTCTCGAGGACAGCCGCCGTGACCGGATCGAAATAGATCTCGACCTTCTTGCCCGACTTGTCGAAGCCGTAGATCTCGTAGCACTGGCCCTTGCTGACCTTGAAGGTCTTGATCTGGTAGCCCTTGTCTTCGAGGCCCTTCTTGAAGTCGGCTTCATTCATCCACTTGTCCTGCGGCGCTGCGCAGTTGGGCCCGGCCATGGCGGCGGTGGATGAGGCGAGCAGCAGAACGGAGAGGAGGCGTGCAGTCATCATGGTGTGTGGTTCCCTGTCAGTTGATGGCCAGCGGTTGCTGGTGAACTGATTTCAGGGCACAACGATGAAGGCAGACTGAAGACGCGCGCGCCGCACACAAAGCGTCGCATCGCTTGCGAGCGGATGCGAGGCGTTTCAATGTTTCAGCGTGGCCTTCAGGATCGCTTCACGCTGCGCGCGCTCCCTCGCACACGCAGCGCGATGCTGCGGCGGCTACATCCCGTTCGGCGACAACAGCTTTGCCGCCGTCTGCTCCTGCCGCTCGGCCGTTTGCAGCAGCTTCATCTGGTGCTCGAATTGGCGTGCGGCGGAGATCATCGAGATCATCGTTTCGACGGCGCTGACGTTGCTGCCTTCGAGCGCGCCGTCTTGCAATCGCGCATTTGCGTCGCGCTGCAGATCGCCCTCGCCCGCACGGAACAAGCCATCGGCACTGCGCGTCAATGCGGCCGGCGTCTCGGGGGTGACGAGCTTCAGGCGGCCGATCGTCGCCTGGCGGCCGTTAGCGCCCTTGGCGCTCACAGTGCCATCACCGGCGATGCTGACTTCGCTGTTCGCGGGCACATTGATCGGCCCGCCGTCGCCCAGCGCAGGCAGGCCGTTCTTGGTGACGAGCTGACCTTGTGCGTCCACATCCAAGGCACCGGCACGCGTGTAGGCCTCGGTGCCGTCGAGACCTTGCACGGTGAGCCACGCATTGCCCTTCATCGCCACGTCCAGTGGGCGGCCCGTGGGCGTGACCGCGCCAGACTCGTGGCTGGCGCCGACTGTGGACTCCAGCGAGTACACGCGCGTGCTCGCGCCGCTGCCCTGCACCGGCACGGCGCGGAACGCAGCGAGCTCGGCACGAAAGCCGTTGGTGGAAACGTTGGCCAGGTTGTTGGCCAGCACCTCCTGGCGCTGCATCGCCGCCTTGGCGCCAGACATGCTCAGGTAAATCATGCGGTCCATGGCAGCGTCCTAGTGACTAGCGGAGTTGCACCAGCGTCTGCAGCACCTGGTCCTGCGTCTTGATCGTCTGCGCGTTGGCCTGGTAGATCCGTTGCGCGGTCATCATGTTGACCAGCTCAGCGGTCAGATCGACGTTGCTCTCTTCAAGCGCCCCACTTTGCAGCACACCGAGGTTGCCTTCGCCCGGAACGCCGATCACCGGGTCGCCCGAGGTGAAGCTGCGCGCCCAGACGTTGCCGCCGAGCGGCTGCAGGCCCTGCGGGTTGCGGAACGTTGCCAGCTCGATCTGCCCGGCCGGCCGGTTCTGGCCGTTGCTGTAGCGTGCCATCAGGATGCCGTTGGATTCGACCGCGACGCTGGTCAACTGGCCCGGCGCATAGCCGTCCTGCGACAGGTTGGTGACGCCGAACGGCGTGCCGAACTGGCGCGCGCCATCGACGTCGAGCTGCACGCCCAAGATCGCTCGCGTCTGAGCGCCGTTGACGTTGGTCGTGGCCGGAATGTCGATCGACACCGGCCCGATCGGCGCGGTGGGCGCGCCGCCGGTGGCCGGGAAGGTGATCGTCGTGCTGGCCAGCGGCGCTGCCGGCGTGCCGTTGATCGGCGTACCGTTGGCGGTGACGAAAACGTTCCAGGTGTCGGTGGCGCTTTTCTGGAAGTAGTAGGTCAGCGCCACGTCCTGGCCGAGCACGTCGTACACGGTCATCGAGGTCGCGCTGTTGTAAGTCGTCGGATCGGTGAAGTCGATCGCCGGGCCGACTGTGGGCGCGGTGGTGGCCGAGCGCGAATCGAGGTTCATCTCCATCTCGATCTCAGTCGTGGACTGCGGCTCGATGCCCGCCGTGGGCAGGCGCAAGGCGGCGGAGTTGCCGGGCAGGATGACGCCGGTGGCATCGGCCGGGTAGCCGACCAGGCGCAGACCGTCGTTGTTGACGACGTAGCCGTCACGATCGACCTTGAACTGGCCGTTGCGCGAGTACAGCGCCGGGTTGGCGCCGTCGGTGACCTGAAAAAAGCCACCGCCGTTGATCGCCAGATCCATCGGGTTCTGCGTGGCCGAGATATTGCCTTGCGTGAACTGCTGCGACACGGCCTGCAGTTGCACGCCGATGCCCACCGGCGTCGAGCCGGCGCCGTTGAGCGCGTTGGCATACATGTCGGCGAACTCGGCGCGCGAAGCTTTGGCGCCGAAGGTGTTGGCGTTGGCGACGTTGTTGCCGATGACTTCGAGGTTCTTGCTCGTCGCGTTGAGGCCCGACAGGCCTTGCTGGAAGCTCATGGTTGTTCCTTGTCAGTGGTGCCCGGCCGCCCGAAACCACTGACGCTCCCCCTCGGGGGGCAGCGAGCGGAGCGAGCGTGGGGGCGGTTCAATTGAAGGCGCGGATCTGGTCGTAGGGGACGCTGCCGCTGTTGCGCAGCTCCAAGGTCAGCGTGTCGCCGCCGGCGATCACCGCATCGACGCGGTCGCGCATCAGCGGTGTGAAGCCGACGCTGGCGGCGCCGTTCTTGGCGACGACGCGGAAGCTGTCGCCGGTGGCGGCATCGACGCCGGCTGGCGGTGTCCACTCGAAGCCGTGACGGCCCGAGGATTGCGCCGACAGGTCGATCGTGTCGATGACACGGCCGCCGGCGTTCAGGATTTCGATCTTCACGCTGTCTGCCGGGCCGTTCAACTCGAAGCCGCCCTGCATCAGGTCTTCATCGTTGGCCACCAGCCGGTTGCCGGGCACAACAACATCGCGGCCAACGAGGCTGGCGCCTTGCAGCGCGCTCATCTGCGCGAACTGCGAGCCCAGTCCTTCGACGCTGCGGTTCAATTTCTCGATGCCGTTGACGGACTGGATCTGCGCCATCTGGCTCGTCACCTGCGCGTTGTCCATCGGGTTCAGCGGGTCCTGGTTCTGCATCTGCGCGACCAGGAGTTTCAGGAAGCGGTCTTCGGCGCCGGCCTGGTTCTTCGTCGCGACGGTGCTGCTGCCGGACGTGCTTTTGTTCAGGTAGGTGAGATCGACGTTGGTGGCCATGATCAGTTGCCCAGCTGCAGCGTCTTCTGTAGCAGTGTTTTTGCGGTGTTCATGACTTCGACGTTGTTCTGGTACGAACGCGAGGCCGAGATCATGTTGACCATCTCCTCGACCGCGTTGACGTTGGAATACGTGACGTAGCCCTCTGCGTCGGCTGAGGGGTGCTTGGGGTCATGCACGCGGCGACCCACAGCGTCGGACTCGCTGATGGTGCTGACCTTCACGCCGGCGGCGCCCACCGCGCCCATCATCTCGGTCTGGAACACGACCTGCCGCGCCTTGTAGGCACTGCCGTCGGGTCCGGCCACGGTGTCGGCATTGGCGAGGTTGCTCGCCACGACGTTCAAGCGTTGGCTTTGCGCGGAGACCGCGCTGCCGGAAATATTGAAGACCTGGAACATCGACATGGTCGCGTTCTCCTAGTTAACTGGACTGACCCTTGATCGCGTCGAGCATCGTGCGCACGCTGCCGTTGATGAAGCGCAGCGTGGCTTCGTACTTCACGCTGTTGTCAGCAAAGCTCGCCCGCTCACGGTCCATGTCGACCGTGTTGTTGTCGAGATTGGTTTGCGAAGCGGTGGCGTAGCGCAGGCCGGCTTCGCCGCGTGCCCCTGCCAGCGGCTGGATGTGGCCGGCGGCCGTCGCATTCATCTGGCCCGGCGTCGCCGCCTGGCCCGTGGCCTGGCGCAGCGCACTGGCGAAATCCATGTCCTTGGCCACATAGCCCGGCGTGTCGGCGTTGGCAATGTTGCTCGCGATCAGGCGCTGGCGTTCCGAGCGCAGCACCAAGGCCTCGGTCTGGAAGTTCAGCGTGTCGGTGAGTCGGTTGATCATGGACAGCATTGTTCGCAGCCTGTCCGCAAAACATGAGCCGGATAAGGCGGCGTTTGACGGTGCTTTTCGAATCCATGGCACGCACTCGCGTCGATACAGTGCAATCCGTGAACAAGGCTCTTCTGTCGCTGTCGTTGCTCGCGCCTCTTTGCGTGAGTGCAGCCGTTCTCGACGATGCGCTCTCGCAGCGTGTGCAGTCCTTGGCAAGCGAGGCCAGTCAACGAGCTGAGCCCGGTCTGCGCGTCGAAGTGCGCGTCGGCCAACTCGATTCCCGCCTGAAGCTCGCGCCCTGCGCCACCGTCCAGCCGTATCTGCCTGCGGGCATGAAGTTGTGGGGCAACGCCCGCATCGGTCTGCGCTGCGCCGATGCCGGCGTGCGCTGGAACGTCTTCCTGCCGGTGACGGTGGATGTGTTCGGCCCTGGCCTCGTCGCTGCAACGGCGCTGCCCGCCGGCGCCGTGCTCAGCGCCGTCGATCTGAAGCCCGGCACAGTGAATTTGTCCGCATCGCCGTCGGCGGCCCTGGTGGCAGCAGACCTGGCCATCGGCCGCATGCTCGCGAGGCCGCTGTCGCCCGGCGACACCCTGCGCGACGCCGACCTGCGCGCCCGCCAGTGGTTTGCCGCCGGCGACAACGTGCGCATCGTCGCCAGTGGCAGCGGCTGGCGCATCCATGGCGAAGGCCAGGCGCTGAACCCTGGCCTCGAGGGCCAGACCGTGCGTGTGCGCACCGAGTCGGGACGCATCGTCAGCGGCGTCGCCGCCGGTGACCGAATGGTCGAGGTGCCGCTGTGAACCGTTTTCGGACCCGCCACCGTGAAAAAAGTACTCAAGTCAGGCTGGTGGGCTCCGATACCCTGAGGACTGAGCACACAAGGGGCCTCCTACCAGCGGTCCCAGGAGCATCGTCATCATGAAGATCGGTCAACTCGACAACAGCCACAAGCTCGCCGCCCCGGCGGTGGACGCGCGCAAGGCCGGTGCCACACCGGCCGGCGGCGATGGCAAGGCCGCGCCGGTGGAAGCCAGCGCCAAGGTCGAATTCTCGGCCGCGGCGTCGCTGCTGGCCGCCGAAGGCAACACAGCCGACTTCGACGCCGAGAAAGTGGCACGCATTGCGCAGGCCATCCGCGACGGCAAGTTCGAAGTCAACGCCGGCGCGATCGCAGACAAGCTGATCGCGCACACGCGCGACGTGCTCAAGCCGGCCACCCACTGACAGCCGTGTCCCAGGGCCTCGAAGAAACCATCTCCCAGATCGAAGTGCACGTGGCTGCGCTGGGCGCAGCCCTGCGCGAACGTGACGCCAGCGCGCTCGAGGCCGCCACGCAGACGCTGCAGCGTGCGCTGGCGGCGTCGGTTCAGCGTTTTGCTGCTGCGGCGCGCTCTGCCGGCGGCGTCCCGCTGCCGCTGCGCCGCCGCCTCGTCGTCATCAACGGCCAGGTGAACGCACAACGCGAGCAACTGACGCGCGCCAGCGCAGCGCTCCAGCGCGCTCTGGGCGTGCTGGCTGTTGGCGCCACGCCGCACGCCACCTACGATCAGGCCGGCACGGCCGATCGGGCATCCGGCAGCGGCTTCATCAGCGCGTAACGGACGACCCCACGAGCGGCTTTGGCGCTGCCCTGCAAGGGTGCACCGCAACGCCGCATTGCTCTGCGCTCGAAGACGGCATCTGCTTGGCGCTCATCGCACCCAGGAAGCAGAACTGCGCACACTGGCATCATGACGCCCATTGAGGCTTCGAGTGACGTATGTGTGCAAGCAAGGTGGCCGACGGCCAACAGCGCGGCTGGATCATCCCGATCGGCGGCGCTGAGGAAAAAGACAACTCGCCGGCGATCCTGAAGCGCTTTGTCGAACTGGCCGGCGGCAGCGATGCCGACATCGTAGTCATCCCGACCGCGAGCCAGATGCGCGACACCGGGCCACGCTACGAACGCCTGTTCGGTGACTTGGGTGCTGAGCGCGTGGCCTCGATCGATTTCGACACGCGGCGCGACGCCGAAGAGCCCGGCCGCCTGGCGCGGCTCGAACAGGCCAGCGGCGTCTTCTTCACCGGCGGCAACCAGTTGCGGTTGACGACGCTGATCGGCGGCACGCCGATCGCCAAGGCCATTCGCATGGCGAACGCGCGCGGTGTGCCGGTGGCCGGCACCAGCGCCGGCGCGGCCTTCATCAGCGAGCACATGATCGCCTTTGGCGACGAAGGCTCGACGCCGATCGCCGGCAGCGTGCGCCTGGCGCCGGGCCTGGGCCTGACGAATCGCTTCATCATCGACCAGCACTTCCGCCAGCGCGATCGGCTGGGGCGGCTGCTGACCGCACTTGCCTACAACCCATTCGCGGTCGGCATCGGCCTGGACGAAGACACCGCCGCCTTCATCGCGCCCGACAACACGGTGCATGTGGAAGGCTCCGGCGGCATCACGGTGGTCGACGCCGCAGAGGTCGAGTTCTCGTCGATGGCCGAGATCGAAGAAGGCCAGCCGGTGTGCCTGCTCGGCGTCAAGCTGCACCTGCTGACGCGCGGCGCGACGTTCAATCTGCACACGCGGCTCGCCGACGCCGGTTCCCTGCACGCCAAGAAGTCATGACCTGAGGGAGAGTCTTCATGCGCATCCTCGAACGAAACGTCTATGTCGGGCCGTCGCTGTACGCGCACTTCCCGGTCATCAAGGTCGTGCTCGATCTCGGCGCTTTGGAAGACTGGCCGACCGGCAAGCTCGGCGCGGCCTATGTCGATGGCCTGGTCGCCGCGCTGCCAAGCCTGGCCGAGCATGGCTGTTCGTACCGCACGCCGGGCGGCTTCATCCGGCGCATGAAGGGAGACGACGGCACCTGGCTCGGCCATGTCTTCGAGCATGTGGCGATCGAGCTGCAGAACATCGCCGGCGAGGACGTGACCTTCGGCAAGACGCGCAGCGTCAGCGACGAGCAGCGCGGTGTGTACAACGTGGTCTATGAATACGCGCAGCGCGACGAGGGCATCGAGGCCGGTGAACTGGCGATCAGGCTCTTGTGCTCGCTGCTACCCGACGCGCTGAAGCCCGAAGGCGCCGTGCCCGACGGCTGGGTGTGGGCCGAAGCGCGCGACGAGTACATCCGCTACGCGCAGCGCCGTGCGCTCGGCCCCTCGACGGCTTCGCTGGTCAAGGCCGCAGAGCAACGCAACATCCCGTGGCTGCGCCTGAACGAGCAGAGCCTCATCCAGTTGGGCCACGGCAAGTTCCAGCAGCGCATCCAGGCCACGGTCACCGGCCGCACGAGCTACATCGCGGTCGAGCTGGCGCAGGACAAGGAAGAGACGAACAAGATCCTCGCCAACTGCGGGCTGCCGGTGCCGAAGCAGGAACTCGTGCGCAGCGCCGAGCGCGCGGTGCGCGCGGCCGAGCGGCTGGGTTATCCGGTGGTGACGAAGCCGTACAACGGCAACCACGGCCGCGGCATTTCAGTCGGCTTGAAGACACCCGACGAGATGCACCAGGGATTCGAAGCGGCCAAGGAACACTCGTCATCGGTGATCGTCGAGACGATGCTGTTCGGCGACGACCACCGGCTGCTCGTCGTCGGTGGTGAACTCGTCGCGGCCACCAGGCGCACGCCGGGTCAGGTGATTGGCGATGGCACGAAATCCATCAAGCAGTTGGTCGAGATCGTCAACCAGGACCCGCGCCGCGGCATCGGCCACGAGAAGGTGATGACGCGCATCGACCTCGACGCCGAGGCCGACGCGATGCTGGCCAAGCAAGGGCTGACAGTCGATTCGATTCCTGCCGCGGGCCAGGCCGTGCCGCTGCGCGGCACCGCGAACCTCTCCACCGGCGGCACGGCCACCGACGTCACCGACGTCATCCACCCCGACAACCGCGAGATGGCGGTGCGCGCCGTCACCGCGATCGGCCTCGACGTCGGCGGCGTCGATTTCCTCTGCCCCGACATCACCGAGAGCTACAAGACGGTGGGTGGCGGCATCTGCGAAGTCAATGCCGCGCCGGGTTTCCGCATGCACGTTGCGCCCTCCGAGGGCACGCCACGCGACGTGGCCGGGCCGGTGATCGACATGCTGTTCCCTGCCGGTGCATCGGCGCGCGTGCCGATCGCCGGCATCACAGGCACCAACGGCAAGACGACGACGAGCCGCATGCTGGCCCACATCTGCAAGATGTCGGGCCTGACGCCGGGCCTGACCACCACCGACGGCGTCTACATCGACGGCCAGCGCACGGTCGAGGGCGACATGACCGGCCCGGTGGCCACGCGCATGGTGCTGGCGGACCCGAAGATCGACGTCGCAGTCTTGGAGATCGCGCGCGGCGGCCTGCTGCGCGCCGGCATGGGCGTGCCCTTCGTCAACGTCGGCGCGGTGCTCAACGTGCAGAGCGACCACCTCGGCATGAAAGGCATCGACACGCTGGAGCAACTGGCCGAAGTCAAACGCATCCTGGTCGAAGTGGCGCAGGACTGCGCGGTGCTCAACGCCGACGACCCGAACGTCATCAAGATGAGCGCGCACACCGACGCCAAGCACCTCTGCTATGTCACGATGAACCCGCAGCACCGGGTCGTGCGCGAGCATGTGCGCGCGGGTGGGCGCGCCTGCGCGCT
>JANOEG010000575.1:0-4253 GCA_031413095.1 Burkholderiales bacterium
TCGTCGCTCTTCATGCCGGCGCGGCGGCATGAATCAAAGTCTTCCACGCCATAGGCTGGCGCGCTATGCACGATGCCGGTGCCGGCGTCGAGGGTGACGTAGTCGCCGAGGAACACTGTCGACGCACGGTCGTAAAAGGGATGGCGGAAGGCCATGCGGTCGAGCGCGATACCCTGGCAGGCACCAAGCACCCTGCCTTCAAGACCGTAGCGTTCGAGCGCGACGGCACGCAGCTCGGCAGCGAGGATCAGCAGGCCCTTTGGCGTGTCGACCAGTTCATAGACGAACTCGGGATGGACGTTGAGCGCCTGGTTGCCGGGGATGGTCCACGGCGTGGTGGTCCAGATGACGGCATAGACCGGCTTGTCCGGCAGCGCCGCCAGGTCGAAGGCGGACGCCAGCCGAACGCGTTCGGCATCGTCCAGCGGAAAGGCGACGTCGATGGCCGGCGATTTCTTGTCGGCGTATTCCACTTCGGCCTCGGCCAGCGCCGAGCCACAATCGAAGCACCAGTTGACCGGCTTCAAGCCCTTGAACAGGTAACCACGCCGGTACATCTCGCCCAGCGCACGAATCTCGTCGGCCTCGGTGCGATATTCCATCGTCTTGTAGGGACGATCCCAGTCGCCGAGCACGCCGAGGCGAATGAAGTCCTTCTTCTGCCGTTCGATCTGCTCCTGCGCGTAGCTGCGGCAGTGCGCGCGGGCCTGGTCGGCCGGCAGATGCTTGCCGTGGGTCTTCTCGATCTGGTGCTCGATGGGCAGGCCGTGGCAATCCCAACCCGGCACATAAGGAGCGTCGAAACCGGCCAGCGTTTTCGAGCGGACGATGATGTCCTTGAGTATCTTGTTTACCGCATGGCCGATGTGGATGTCGCCGTTGGCGTAGGGCGGGCCGTCGTGCAGGACGAAACACGGCCGACCTTTCGAAGCCTCGCGGATGCGCTGATAAAGTCGGCTCTCGTGCCACGCCGCTACCCAGCCCGGCTCGCGGCGGGCCAGGTCGCCGCGCATCGGGAAGGGCGTGTCCGGCATGTTGAGGGTCTTGCGGTAGTCGGCCATGGCTGGGTTAAATAATCAGTTGCTGAAAAAGTAGTTGTGGATGTCGGCGACGTCGCGACCGATCTGCGCCTGCAGGTCGTCGAGCGAATCGAACTTGGCTTCCTCGCGCATCTTGTGCAGGAAGTGCACCGTGATGTGCGAGCCATAAATCTCGCGGTCGAAGTCGAACAGATTGACCTCAAGCACAGGCTGCAGGCCGCGGCCCAGCGTCGGCCGCACGCCGAGGCTGGCGGCGCCCGGCAGGTGGCGCTTGTCGAGCCCGGTGACATTGACGGCGAAAATTCCGGACAGCGCCACGCGCTTGCGCTTGAGCTGGATGTTCGCCGTCGGATAGCCGATCTTGCGGCCGATCTTGCTGCCATGGATGACGCGCCCGGAGATGCAATAGGGCCGGCCGAGCAATGCCGCCGCGTGCTCCAGTTCGCCGCCGGCGAGCGCATGGCGCACGGCAGAGCTGGAGACCCGCTCGCCCTTGAGTTCGACGGTGTGCATGGCCTCGACGGCGAAGCCGTGCTGCTGTCCCGCTGCCTGCAGCATGGCGAAATCGCCGGCGCGTCCTTTGCCGAAGCGGTAGTCGTCGCCGATGATGAGGTGGTGCACGCCGAGCCCGCGTACAAGAATGCGCTCGATGAATTCCTCGGCGCTCAGTGCCGCCCACTTGCGGCTGAAGTGGCAGAGGAAGGTGCGCTCGACGCCGCAGCCGTCCAGCAGTTGCAGCTTCTCGCGCAGGCTGGTGAGCCGCGCCGGCGCCTGGTCCGGCGTGAACAATTCGCGCGGATGCGGTTCGAAGGTCATCACCGTCGTCGTCGCACCGAGTTCGCGACCGCGCACGGCCAGCCGTTCGAGCATGGCACGATGCCCCAGGTGCAGACCGTCGAAGTTGCCGATGGTCAGCACGGTGGGGGAAGTCGCCCGTTCCGGAACCCTGCGAATTACCTGCATTGCCGCCTTGTTTCTGCTCGGAAAAAAGGGGCGAATTATATCAGTCGAGCTTGGCGAGCCTTGACTTTGCCAGCGGCGGATTCTTCGCAAAATAGCCGCGGATGCCGCGCAGGACGGCCTCGGCCATCTTGTCCTGATAGGCATCGTCGGTGAGCCGCTTTTCTTCATCCGGATTGGAGATGAATGCGGTTTCGATCAGGATGGAAGGAATGTCCGGCGCCTTCAGCACGGCGAATGAAGCCTGCTCGACATGGCCCTTGTGCAGGTCGTTGATGCCGCCGATCTCGCCCAGCACCGCCTTGCCGAGTTTGAGGCTGTCGTTGAGCGTCGCCGTCTGCGACAGGTCGAGCAGGGTGCGCGCCAGATGCGGATCCTTGACGCCGATGTTCACGCCGCCGATGAGGTCGGCCGCATTTTCCTTGTTGGCCAGCCAGCGGGCGGCCGACGACGAGGCACCGTTCTCCGACAGCACGAAAACCGAGGAGCCGCGCGCGGTGGGCTTGATGAAGGCATCGGCATGGACCGAGACGAAGAGGTCGGCCTGCACCCGGCGCGCCTTGCCGACGCGCTGGTTCAGGGGAATGAAGTAGTCGCCGTCGCGAGTCATCAGCGAACGCATGTTGGGCTGGGCGTCGATCTTTTCCTTGAGGCGGCGGGCGATCGACAGCGTTACATCTTTTTCGCGGCTGCCGCCGCGGCCGATGGCACCCGGATCCTCGCCGCCATGGCCGGGATCGAGCACGATGGTCACCATGCGGGTGATCTCGGGTTTTTCGGCCGGTTTTCCGGTCGGCTTGTCGCCCGGCCCGGGCCTGCCTTCGGTGCGCGACTCGCTCTTTTGCAGCAGCGCCATCAACGGGTCGATTTCCTGCGCCGGGTAGAGGTCGAGCACCAGGCGGTGGCCGTATTCGCCAATGGGCTTGAGGGTAAACACCTGCGGCTTGATTCATGATCATGTCGCTTTCGTTGTTTCGGAATCGGCGCCGCACCCGGCGTCGGAGTTTGTCAATACTCGCTCTTGCTTCGGCGCGGCGTTCAGCTGCTCCATGTGGTCGGCGTGTACCAAAGCTACTTCATGAACGACGGCAGGAGCAGCGCCAGAGACTGGAACTCCAGCACCATGAGCAGCGCGACGATCAGCGCAACCACGAACAACCAGACGCCGCGAAAAATCTGCGCCATGGCCACGCCTTTCAGCAATGAGTTGAGCACGAACAGGTTCATGCCAACCGGCGGCGAGATCAGGCCGATCTGGACCACCAGCACGATCAGCACGCCGAACCAGACCGGGTCGAAGCCGAGCTGAACGACGATCGGGAAGAAGACTGGGATGGTGAGCAGCACCATCGACAGCTCTTCCATGATCGTGCCGAGCACCACATAGATCAGCATCATCGCGCCGACGATGGCCAGCGGCGGCAGGCCGAGATGCAGGATCCAGTCCTTCAGGTCGCCCGGCATGGTGGTGAAGTTGACGAAGCTGGCGAACATCATCGCGGCGATCAGGATCGTGAACAGCATCGCCGTGGTGCGCGCGCTCTCGACCAGGATCTCGAACATCACCTTCGGCGTCAGCGTGCCGCGCAATAAGGCGAACGCGAACGCGCCCGAGGCGCCGATGCCGGCACCCTCGGTGGCGGTGAACACACCGCCGTAGATACCGCCCAGCACCAGCAGCACCAAGAGGGCCACGCCCCAGATGCCGCGCACCGCAGTGCCGCGTTGGCGCCATGTCGAACGCTCGCCGGCCGGGCCGGCGGCGGGGTCGCGCCAAGTGATGAAGGCCACCGCGCCCATCACAATCGCCGCGCACAGCAGGCCGGGCAGCACGCCAGCGGCGAACAGCTTGCCGATGTTGGTCTCGGTGACGATGCCGTAGATGATCATGATCGTCGACGGCGGGATCATGATGCCGAGTGTGCCGCCGGCGGCGATGACGCCGGTCGACAGGTAGTCGGCGTAGCCGAGCCGCTTCATCGACGGATAGGCGACCTTGCTCATCGTCGCCGCGGTCGCGATCGACGAGCCGCAGATCGCGCCGAAGCCGGCGCAGGCGATCACTGTCGCATGCGCCAGCCCGCCGCGCACGTGGCCGACGAACGCTTCTGCGGCGCGGAACAGCTCGTGCGCGAGCCCGGCACGCGCGACGAAGTTGCCCATCAGGATGAACAGGGGCACCACCGACAACGTGTACGCAAAACCACTCTCGTAGATCACCTGGGCGGCCGACGCGACGCTCGCGTCCCAGCC
>JANOEG010000576.1:0-1937 GCA_031413095.1 Burkholderiales bacterium
CGACTGAACAGCGGCTGCTGCAGGCGCAGGAGACACCCGCCGTTTCGCCTGCGGCAATCGAAATCGCCTTTGTCGATATGTCGCTGCCCGACGCGCCAAGCCTGATCGACGACCTGCAGGCGCAGCGCGACGCGGGACGCCCGATCGAGATCATGCGCATCGACGCCAGTGAAGACGGCATCAGCCGCATCGGCGAAACGCTGGCCGGCCGCAACGATGTGAGCGCCGTGCATGTACTCAGCCATGGTGATGACGGCGTGCTGCAACTCGGAAGCGCGCGGCTCGACGCCGCCAAGCTGCTGGCGCGCGCCGCCGAGCTGGCGCAGTGGAGCGCCGCGTTGACGGCCGACGCCGACCTGCTGATCTATGGCTGCGACGTGGCGGCAAGCTCGAGCGGCGAGCGCCTGCTGGCGAACCTGGCCGCGCTGACCGGCGCCGATGTGGCCGCCTCGAGCGACCTCACCGGCGCCGCCGCGCGCGGTGGTGACTGGGCGCTCGAGTTCGCTTCGGGAAACATTCAGACCGGCTCGGCGCTGAGTTCGTCGGCGCAACAGGCATGGAACGGGTTGCTGCTGGCGTCGACCAATGAGACCCTGGTCAACCAGACCACGGCGAACACCCAGGCCACGAGTGCCGAAAACCGCGGCAGCCAGCAGGCCGTGGCGCTCGATGCGGCGGGCAACTATGTTGTCGTCTGGTCGAGCCAGAACCAGGACGGCAACAACAATGGTGTCTATGCGCGGCGCTTCAACGCGTCCGGTGCTGCGATCACCGGCGAAATTCTGATCAACTCGACCACCAACGACAACCAGCGATCGGCGCGCGTGGTCTCCGATTCTGCAGGCAACTTCGTCGTCACGTGGACGAGCGCCAACCAGGATGGCAGCGCCGACAGCGTCTACATGCGCCGCTTCAATGCGAGCGGCGTGGCACTGACGGCAGAAACCCGCGTCAATACGACGGCCACCGGAGCGCAGACGGATTCGGTGATCGCGATGAACGCCAGCAACGGTGACTACGTGGTGGCATGGCAGGGCGAAGGCCCGGGCGACAGCGCCGGCATCTTCTTCCGCCGCTTCAATGCCGACGGCACGGCGAAAGATCCGACTGACCGGCTTGCCAACCTGACCGATGGTGGCACCGAGAGTGACCCTGCGGTAACGATGGATGCGAGCGGCAATTTCGTGATCGTCTGGGGGGCGAGCAACAAGGTCTACTTTCAGCGTTTCGATGCAGCTGGTGGTGCGCAGGGCGGCCGAGTTCAGATCGACAATATCTTGTCGACCAGTGTCGGCGCGGCAGTGGCCTCGGACGCGGCCGGAAACTTCACGGTCGTATACCGTGAGCAGAATATTCTGCCCGGCATCTGGGGCAAGGGCTTCAACGCCGACGGCACGGTCAAGTACACCTGGTTCCAGGCGGCCAGCGGCGACGCCATCA
Organism: Burkholderiales bacterium; assembly: GCA_031413095.1. Classification (GTDB taxonomy): domain Bacteria; phylum Pseudomonadota; class Gammaproteobacteria; order Burkholderiales; family Burkholderiaceae_C; genus CADEEN01. The sequence goes on from JANOEG010000576.1 coordinate 1,441, forward strand.
GCCCGAGCATCGACATGGCGAGCGACGGCTCATTCATCTTGGCCTATCAAAAGACCGGCGATGGCCTGGATGTGTTTGCCCGCAAGTACAACGCCAACGGAAGCGCTGCGGGCGCGGCTTTCCAGGTCAATCAAACCACGGCAGCAGACCAGGCGAACGCCTCGGTTGCCCTGATCGACACGAACAACTATGTCGTCGCCTGGAGCGGCAATTCGGCAGGTGATTCAAATGGCGTCATGGTGCGGGCGAGTGTGGCGCCGGTGATCACTTCGAATGGTGCGGGTTCCACCGCCTCGGTCAGCGTGACGGAGAACACGACCGCCGTCACCACCGTCACCGCCACCGACGCCGACCTGCCGGCGCAGACGCTCGCCTACAGCATTTCGGGTGGCGCCGACGCGACAAAATTCAGCATCAACGCGTCGACCGGTGCGCTCGCCTTCGTCGCCGCGCCCGATTTCGATGCACCCAGCGACGCAGGCGGGAACAACGTCTAC
>JANOEG010000577.1:0-2657 GCA_031413095.1 Burkholderiales bacterium
ATTTTCCCTCGGCGGGCCGGAGTAATATTCCCTCACTTCAGACAGCAAGAAGGCCCCCGCGCGCGGGGGCCTTCTTGCTGTCTGGCGTCGTTTTTTCTGAGGCCCTGCGGTCAGTCGGCGGCGACGTCAGTCTTTGCCTTGCGGGATCGTCGCTTCGATTGGTTGAGCCTGTAGCTCTCGCCATTCATCTCGAGAATGTGGACGTGGTGGGTCAGCCGGTCGAGCAGCGCACCGGTCAGGCGCTCGGAGCCGAACACGGACGTCCATTCGTCGAACGGCAGGTTGCTGGTGACGATCGTGCTGCCGCGCTCGTAGCGCTGCGAGAACACCTCGAACAGCAGCTCGGCCCCGGTCTGCGACAACGGCACGAAGCCCAACTCATCGATGATCAGCAGCTTGTAAGCCGCGAGCTGGCGCTGCAGGCGCAGCAGCCGTTTCTCGTCGCGGGCCTCGATCAACTCGTGCACGATCGCCGCGGCATTCACGAAGCCGACCGATACGCCCTTCTGGCAGGCAGCGAGGCCGAGCCCCAGCCCGATATGGCTCTTGCCGGTGCCCGAGTTGCCGACCGCGATGATGTTCTCACGGCGCTCGACGTACTCCGAACGCGCCAGTTCCATCACCAGCGCCTTGTTCAAGTCGGGGAAGGCCGGGAAGTCGAAGCTGTCGAGGCTTTTCACCGTCGGGAACTTGGCCGCCTTGATCCGGCGGTCGACCATGCGCCGCTCGCGTTCGATGATCTCGGCCTCGACAAGGCGCAGCAGAAAGCGCGGATAATCGACGCCTTCGGCCGCGCAGGCGCGGGCAATCTTGTCGTACTCGCGCAGGATCGTCGGCAGCTTCAGCGCCTTGAGGTGATGGGCCAGTAGGACTTGTGGTGTGTCGGTCATGACGCCGCTCCCACTGCATTTGTTTCGCCTTCGGATGCCCACTCGTGTCGGAGACGCGCCGCCGGCTTGGCGCAGCCGGCGAGCAGGCCCATGTAGTCGCTTGCCGACGTCGTCGCGACGGTTGCCTTCGGCAGGTAGGGATAGATCGCCATATTGAGCCGTGGCGGCCGTCGCTCGATCCGGCACAGCAGCAGATGCTTCACGGCGTCGAAGCCGATCGCGCCGCGCTGGATCGCATCACGCACGGCCGCTGCGACATCGTCGAGTGTGAAGGTCTCCATCAGCCTCAGGACCTGGACGAACTCGCGCTTGCCAGGCTTGCCCATGCGGGCTTCGAGGAGACGACGCAGCGTCGCAAACTCCTCCGGCAGCTTCCAATCGGCCAGCGGAGCGGCTTGGTCGAGCGCATTGATCTTCTGCTCGATCAGCGCCAGGTAATGCAGCGGGTCGAACAGGAAGTCCTCTCGCTCGTAGGACCGCGGATGGCGCGCGATGATCTCCGTGCCGCAGGCGATCACCACCTCATGCACGTAGCCGCGCACAAGAACTTGCGCGTGCCCGTAGCTGGTCGGCACCGAGTAGTCGTTGAGCCGATAGCGCACCAGCGACAGCGACGACACGCGGGTGCCCAGCTTCTCGCAGGCGTCGTAGGGCAGCGGCAGCAGTTGCTGGAACGCGGCCAGATCGCGCTGCAGTCGCACGCCGATCGTCTCGGTCTCGCCGCGCAACACCTCGCTCATGCGTTTGCGGCAGCGATCGGCAAGATCGGCGTTCAAGGCTGCGAAGTCCGCGAACACCGGAACCGGCACCATGAAGTTGCGCCGCGCATACCCGACCAGCCCCTCGACCTTGCCCTTATCGTTGCCCTTCGCCGGCCGGCCAAAGCGATCCTGGAACAGGTAGTGCGACTGCAACTCCGTGAACACGCGTGTACGCTGGCGCTTGCCGTCACCGAGGATCTTGGCGACCGCGATCTTCGTGTTGTCGTACAGGATCGACTGCGGTACGCCGGCCTTGCCCGTCTCCGACAGAGCCGCAAAGTACGCGAACGCCTGCACGTGGCCGTCGCAGAACGCTTCCGTCGTCTCGGCCGGATACGCCACCACGAAGTTGGCGTCCGAATGCGGCAGGTCGTACGCGAAATAATGGATCTTCTGCTCAACGCCGCCGATGATGCCTATCGCTTCGCCGAAATCGGCCTGCGCATGGCCCGGCGGATGCGCCAGCGGCACGAACATCTCGCGTGAACGCTGCTGCACGCCCGCCACGTAGTCCTTCACAATGGTGATGCCGCCGGTAAAGCCGTGCTCGTCGCGCAGCCGCTCGAAAATCCGCTTCGATGTGTGATGTTGCTTCTTGTGAACGCCTTTATCGTCAGCAAGAATCTTGTCGATGAGTGCAATGAACGCGTCGAGCTTCGGCCGCATCGGCGGCTTCGAGCGCACATAGCCAGGTGGCACCGAGAACGACATCATCTTGGTCACGGTCTTCGGGTCGATCCCGAACCGCCGCGCCGCCGCCCGTTTGCTCAACCCCTCGATCTGGACCGCGTATCGAACCCTCAAATAGTCGTCCACGTCAAACATCCCCCGCCCTCGGCCGAACGCGGCACAGGGCTACCAGTTGACGGAGTTTTACTCCGGCGCAACCGACCGACTCGGCTGCCTCACTGAGGGATTATTGCTCCGGCGCTTACACGCGCTTCTGATCCTCCGTGCCGAACGTGTAGATGGCCGGACCCGCAAGCGCGCTGCCGTGCGTATTCAA
>JANOEG010000578.1:0-6897 GCA_031413095.1 Burkholderiales bacterium
GCTGCACCCGCGCCTGCCTCGGGCAAACGCGGTGGCCGCAGGCCCTGCGCTGGTGCAACACCCGAGGCGCCGATTGGCACGCGCCTTGCACAATCGACGGGTTTGCACCTCCGGAGTCCGTTCCCCATGAATGCCCTCGCCTCGTTGACCCGCCGCGCCTTTCTGGCTGCCGGCCTCGCTGTCCTGGCCCTGCCGGCTGCAGCCCAGACGCCGATCAAGTTCCAGCTCGACTGGCGATTCGAAGGCCCGGCGGCGCTGTTCCTCGCCTCTGACGTCAAAGGCCACTACAAGGCCGCCGGCCTGAACGTCACCATCGACGCCGGCAACGGCTCGGGCGGTACGGTGCAGCGCGTGGCCAGCGGCACCTACGACATGGGCTTCGCGGATCTGGCCGCGCTGATGGAGTTCCACGCCAACAACCCGGACGCACCGACCAAGCCGGTGGCGGTGATGATGGTCTACAACAACACCCCCGCCGCGGTGCTGGCGCTGAAGAAGAGCGGCATCACCAAGCCGTCGGACCTGTCGGGCAAGAAGCTCGGCGCGCCGGTGTTCGACGCCGGCCGCCGCGGCTTCCCGATCTTTGCCAAAGCCAACGGCATCAGCAACGTCGCCTGGACGAGCATGGACCCGCCGCTGCGCGAAACGATGCTGGCACGCGGCGATGTCGATGCCATCACCGGCTTCTCGTTCACGTCGCTGTTGAACCTCGAAGCGCGCAACGTGCCTGCGGCCGACGTGGTGATCCTGCCGTACGCGGCGCATGGCGTGAAGCTGTACGGCAACGTCATCATCGCCTCGCCGAAGCTGATCAAGGAGAACCCGGCGGCGGTGAAAGCGTTTCTCGTTGCCTTCACCAAGGGCGCGAAGGAAGTGATGGCGAACCCCGATGCGTCGATCGACTACGTGAAGGCACGCGACGGCATCATCAACGTCGAGTTGGAGAAGCGGCGCCTGCGCATGGCGATCGACGCTGTGGTGGCGAGCCCCGATGCGCGAGCTGAGGGATTCGGCGTCGTCGTGCCGGGGCGGCTGTCGCTGATGGCATCGCAGGTGTCGGATGCGTTCGCGACCAAGACGCGGGTCGATGCGGGCGCCGTGTGGACCGACGCGTATTTGCCGAGCAAGGCAGAGTTGAACGTGTTGCCTCCTGCCAAGAAGTAGCTCGTCGTGGCGTTTGTCGACTTCAAGAACGTCTGGCTCGCGTACAACGATGAGCTGCTGGCCAAGCAGCAGTTCGCCGTCGAAGACATCTCGCTGACGCTCGGCGAAGGCGAGTTCATCGCCATCGTCGGCCCGTCGGGTTGCGGCAAATCGACGTTCATGAAACTCGCCACTGGCTTGAAGATGCCGAGCAAGGGCAGCATCGCCATCGGCGGCGCGCCTGTCACCGGGCCGCTGAAGATCAGCGGCATGGCGTTTCAGGCGCCGAGCCTGCTGCCGTGGCGCACGACGCTCGACAACGTGCTGCTGCCGCTGGAGATCGTCGAGCCCTACCGATCCAACTTCAAGGCGAAGAAAGCCGAGTACGCGAGCAAGGCGCGTGACTTGTTGAAGAGCGTCGGCCTGGCCGGCTACGAAGACAAGTTTCCGTGGCAGCTGTCGGGCGGCATGCAGCAGCGCGCGTCGATCTGCCGCGCCCTCGTGCACGAGCCCAAGCTGCTGCTGCTCGACGAACCCTTTGGTGCCCTCGACGCCTTCACGCGCGAAGAGCTGTGGTGCAACCTGCGCGACCTGCAGGCGATGAAGAAGTTCAACGTCATCCTCGTCACGCACGACCTGCGCGAAAGCGTGTTCCTCGCCGACACGGTGTACGTGATGAGCAAGAGCCCGGGCCGCTTCGTGCAGCGGAGAGAGATCGACTTGCCAAGGCCGCGCGACCTGGAGATCACCTACACGCCGCAGTTCACCGACATCGTGCACGAGTTGCGTGGCTACATCGGGGCTGTGAGGAAAACATGAAAGTCTCGAAGACCGTTGAGCGCTGGTCGCCGCTGATCGTGCTCGCCGCGGTGCTGCTGTTGTGGCAACTCATCGTCACGCTGTTCAAGATCCCCGAGTTCATCTTCCCGAGCCCGCTGCAGATCGCGCGCGAGTTCATCGAGTTCAAGGGTCCGCTGATCGAAGCGGCGTGGAAGACCTTCTGGGTGACGATGCTCGGCTTCGGCATTGCCATCGTCGTTGGCGTGATGCTGGGCTTCCTGGTCGGCAGCTCGCGTCTGGCGTACACCGCGCTCTACCCGCTGATGGTGGCTTTCAACGCCGTGCCCAAAGCGGCCATCGTGCCGATCCTCGTCGTCTGGTTCGGCATCGGCCTGGGGCCGGGTGTACTGACGGCGTTCCTGATCTCGTTCTTCCCGATCACCGTCAACATCGCCACCGGCCTGGCGACGATGGAGCCCGAGCTCGAAGACGTGCTGCGCGTGCTCGGCGCCAAGCGCTGGGACGTGCTGATCAAGGTCGGCCTGCCGCGCTCGATGCCCTACTTCTACGGCTCGCTCAAGGTGGCGATCACGCTGGCCTTCGTCGGCACCGTGCTCGCCGAGATGACGGCCGGCGACTCCGGCATCGGCTACCTCATCAGTTCGGCCAGCAGCCAGCAGCGCGTGCCGCTGGCGTTTGCCGGCCTGGTGACGATCGGCGTGATGGCGATGGCGATGTACGAACTGTTCTCGTGGATCGAGAAGCGCACCACGGGGTGGGCACATCGGGGGTCGCAGGCGGCGTGAGTGTCCGCGATGAGGTTGTTGTCAGTGGCATCGTCTTCGCCGAAGTGACCCGGTGCACACGAAACGCAGGCCGCCTTCGGCCTGAGGTTGACAGCCAACCCTGTTCCAGCGACCGCGCCTTCAAGCCGTGCGATCGATGATCTCCAAACTCGACTGCCTGGCCTCAGGGCCGCCACTCATGCCGTTGCTTTCAGCGCCCGCGCAATGCGGTGCCTGGGCACCGTCGGCTTGGGCATGCGCGTTTCGAACCAGCTGCGCACGTCAGCGTCCAGGCCGATGCCGTGCATGTAGTTGTAGATCGCCTTTTTCAACGCACGACCCATGGCGTTGTGGTCTGTGCCGGTGGGGTCCACGAAGCCCACGTCGTTCCTGGCGAACCGGCTCGGTGGCAGCGGCAGCAGCGTGATGCCGTAGTCCTCGGGCCGCTGGCCCACCGGAGAGTGCACGGTGCAGGCGAAGCGGTGGAAGAAACCGCTCTGGACGCAGCCCTGCTCGAAAAGCTGGCGCACGTATTCCAGCGCATCGACCGTGTCTTGCTCGGTCTGCGTCGGAAAGCCGTACATCAGATAGGCGTGCACCAGGATGCCGGCCTCGGAAAACGCGTGGGTCACGCGCGCGACCTGCTCGACAGAGACGCCTTTCTTCATCAACTTCAGCAAGCGGTCGGACGCCACTTCGAGCCCGCCCGAGATGGCGACGCAGCCGCTCGCGGCCAGCTCCTCGCACAGTTCGGGCGTGAAGGTCTTCTCGAAGCGGATGTTGCCCCACCACGAGATATCGACGTGGCGCCGCCGCAGCTCGGCGGCCAGCGCACGCAGCGCCTTCGGAGGCGCAGCCTCATCGACGAAGTGAAAGCCCGTCTGCCCCGTTTCCTGCACGATGGCCTCGATGCGGTCCACCAGCGTCGAGGCCGACGCCTGCTCGAAGCGCGCGATGTAGTCGAGGCTCACATCGCAAAAGCTGCACTTCTTCCAATAGCAGCCTTGCGCCACGGTGAGCTTGTTCCATCGGCCGTCGCTCCACAGCCGGTGCATCGGGTTGAGCATGTCGAGCAGCGACAGATAGCGGTCCAGCGGCAGGCCGTCCCAGGTCGGTGTGCCGGTCTCTTCGAACGGGATGTCGGGCTCGGCAAAGTTGATGTAGCGCACACCGCCCGAGACCTCATCGCGCACGAAGCTGCGCAGCAGGCGCTGCCGCGAGCGCCGGCCCTGCAGGTGTTCTATCAGCGAGAGCAGGGGCCGTTCACCGGCGTCCAGCGTCACGAAATCGACAAAGTCGAAGACGCGCGGTTCGGCCAGATCACGCAGCTCGGTGTTGACGAAGCCGCCGCCGAGCGCGACGGTGATATGCGGGTGCTGCGCCTTCACCGCCTGCGCGATGCGCAACGCCGCGTACATCGAACCGGGAAATGGCACCGACAGCAACATTAGGTGCGGGCGATGCCGATCGACCGCCGCGAGCGCGAGCGCAGCCAGGCGCTCGTCCACGAGGTTGGGCGCGGCGGCCAGCGCATCGGCCAGCGGATCGAAGCTGGGCTGGCTGGCAGCCAACTGCTCGGCGTATCGCACGAACTCGAAACGGCCGTCGACGGCATCTCGCAGCACGTCGGCCAGGTCATTGAGAAACAGGGTGGCGAGGTGGCGGGCGCGGTCCTGCAAACCCAGGGCGCCGAAGGCCCAGGCGAGCGGGTCCCCTCCGTCGTCATCGACGAAGGCCTCCAGCGAATCGAACCGCGCGCCCTCGGGCAGCCAGCGCCGGCCGACGATCCGGTGCGCGAGTGTCGGGTCATGCCCTTGCAGAAATCGGATCGTGCGGTCGGTCGTCGCGTGGTAGCGCTCGAACTCGGCGAGGAAGTGCGCGACCTGCGCTGATCGTTGTGATTGCGGCAGCGCCTGGGCGCGAACGCGCACCTGCAGGAGGCCCTGCGGCGAGAACAGATCGAGCACGAGCCCAAGCGCCAAGTCTTCCTGCGCCGCCGAGATGCCACGTGAACGAAGGAAGCCCGTCAAGTAGGCCGTGGACGGGTAAGGCGTGTTGAGCTGAGTCATCGGAGGGATGACAGACAAGACGCGGAAGTCGTCGATGGACATGGCCCGAACTGACACCTAGAGCGCGGCGTGCGCCGCCTGCTGCGCCTTCAACTGCAGCAGCAACCCATGCAGCATCTCGGTGGACAGCCCGTGCAGCACCAGCCGGTAGCCCGCACGCAGCGTGCTCTCCGGCACCAGCGGATGCTTGTTGTTGAGCATCACCAGGTGCTCGGGCTGGCCGGTGAGCTTGGCGCAATAGATGCCGATCGTCTCGTCGAGTTGCAACGAGTTGCTGGCGCGCCAGAAGTCGTTGTCGGTCAGCAGCAGTTGATACGTCGGCGTGAAGATCTCGATCGCGGTCTGCAGATCGATGAAGTTCAGCTTGCCGTGCGGCATGTCGCGCAGTGGCACCGGGCACGGGTTGACCATCGACAGATCCAGCCGCGGCGGCGGCTCGACGCTGCGCCCCTCGTCCTGCAACGCGCGGTTGAGGTAGATGACGAAGTTGAACAAATTCAGGTCGTGCTGGACGAACAGGTTGTCCTTCAGATCGTCGAGCGTGATCGGCCGCAGCGGCCGTGATGGGATCATCACGCCGGCGTTGGCCGCGATGAACGCCAGGATGTCGCTGCCGAAATGGAAGTGGCGCAGGATCATCCAGTTGGCCTGCGGCGTGACCCACATCTTCAAGCCCTCGGCGAGGATGCGGTGCAGGAACACGGGCGCCTGCCAGCCCTTGGGCAGCGCGGCTTTGATCAGCTGAAAAAGCACGATGGCCGCACGCGCCAGCGGCCTCACGATGGGCATCAGGAACTGGCGCGACGGCGAGGCCGAGTCGGTGAGCCAGGCCTGCTTGATCTCGTCGGACAGCGGTGAGCTGGTGTCCAGGTACAGCGCCAGCCACGGGCTCGGGTCGGCCGGGTTGTGCACGTCGAGAATGAAATTCGGCAGTGTATTCATGCGGCGGGTGGTGTGCAGGCATCCTGCCACTGCATCAGGTAGAGCTGCGCGGTGCGCCGCGCGGTCTGCACGATGTCGGCGTCGGCCGCAGCGCTGGGGTCGGCGGCGAGCACCATCTGCACCGCGCGCAACCAGCGCGTGAGGTGGTTCTCATCGTTGGCGCCGTGGTAGGCGAGAAAGCGGAACGCGTTCGGCGGCAGCTTCAACTGCGCCTGCAGCAAAGGCAGCAGCGCCGGGATGATGCGCTGGCCCGTGCCTTCGATGACGTAGATCGCACCGAGCAGGCCCACCGGGCTCGGCGTCGCGGCCTTGGCATGCAGATAGCTGTTCAGCGCCTCGCCGCCTGGGTTGCGGCGCAGGTCGTCGATGCTGGCCGCCGTGCCGCCAGCCGTGCGGTAGTCGTCGAACAGGATGTTGAAGTCGAACTGCTCTTCGCTCGCATGCGTCTCGACCAGTTCGCCCAACGCCACGTACGGCGCGTGCATGCTGGCGATGGCCTCGCGCATCCAGCGGCTGCCTTCACGGACCTGCGGGATCCAGCAGGCCATCCAGCGCAGGTAGTCGTCCTGCGCGAAGCGGCGCTGCGTCAGGGCCTGCACGAGCGGCGTGCGCCAGGCCGCGGAGCGGTAGTCGTGCCAGACCTCGGCGAGTGATTGCAGCAGGCGAGCGAGGCGCGGGTCGCTGGCGGTGGCCGCGTCGTGCGGTGCGGCGATGTCCGGGGCGTCATCGTCCCGCTCTGGCGCCGCCACGACCGCAGCGCGCGGCTTCGTCACCGAGGGCGCTGCACCGGGCCGCTCGACTTCGAACAGCGCGTACGCCACCGTGAAGCGCCCGGACTCGGGCACGAAGCAGAAGATCTGCTCGCCCTCTTTCATGTCGCGCGTGCGCACGAAGTCCGACAGCATCACGAACAGACTCGCCGCGCCCGTGTTGCCGCGCGTGTGCAGATTGGTCCACCAGCGCTGCTGCGGGATCGACAGTTGCGCGGCCTGCATCAGCTCGTCGACGACCGGACGAAACCGCTCCGACGAGTAGTGGCACAAGAAGTGGTCGACGCGCTGCGGATGGACCAGGCCTTGCTGCACCAGCGCGGCGTACTCGTGGATCGCGATGTCGAACAGGTTGGGCAGCAGGCGGATGTCCTGGCGCAGCGCGAGTGCGCCGTCGGCCTCGGCGGC
>JANOEG010000579.1:0-2772 GCA_031413095.1 Burkholderiales bacterium
GCGACCTGGCAACGCATCGACCCGTTGCTCGACGCCGCGCTCAACCTGCCGCCGGGCGAACGCGCCGGCTGGCTCGACACGTTGCCGCCGCACCATGCCGACCTGAAGCCGCTGCTGCGCGACCTGCTCGACCGCGCCGCCAACGTCGAGACCAGTTCGCTGCTGAAGGCGCTGCCGGCCCTGGACACGCATGACGCGCACGCCGCCGATGCACTGGCCAGCCGCCACGCGGCCGGCGACGCCGTCGGGCCGTACCGGCTGGTGCGGCAGCTCGGCGTCGGCGGCATGGGCGAGGTGTGGCTGGCCGATCGCGCCGACGGGCTGATGCAGCGCAGCGTCGCGTTGAAGCTGCCGTTCGGCCCATTCCAGGGCGACCTCGCCGCGCGCATTGCGCGCGAGCGCGAGATCGTCGCCACGCTCGACCATCCGCACATCGCGCGCCTGTACGACGCCGGCGTTACCACCGATGGCCAGCCGTACCTAGCGCTCGAACATGTCGATGGCCAACGCATCGATCGCTACTGCGAAGCGCAGCACCTGGGCGTGCGCGCGCGGTTGCAGCTTTTTCTGCAAGCCGCACGCGCAGTGGCGCATGCCCACGCACAGCTTGTCGTGCACCGCGACATCAAGCCGTCGAACCTGCTGGTCGATGCGGCCGGGCAGGTCAAGCTGCTCGATTTCGGCATCGCGCGGCTGCTTGAAGCGGGGCACTTGCCCGCCTCCGATGTCACCCAACATGGCGCGCGCGCGCTGACGCCGGACTACGCTGCGCCGGAGCAGATCGCCGGTGCCCCGGTGGGTACGCGCGCCGATGTGTATGCGCTGGGCGTGTTGCTGTTCGAGCTGCTGACCGGCGCGCGCCCGTACCGCTTGAAGCGCGACAGCCGCGCCGCGCTGGAAGAAGCGATCCTGGCGGCCGAAGTGCCACGGCCGAGCGAAGCCGCAAAAGACCCAGCGCTGCGCCGGGCCTTGCGCGGCGACCTCGACACCATCGTGCTGAAGGCGCTGAAGAAGCCGGTCGGTGAGCGCTACGCGTCGGTCGATGCGTTTGCAGAAGATATCGAGCGCCACCTGTCAAGCCGCCCGGTGCTGGCACGGCCCGATCGCCTGGGCTACCGCGTTCGCAAGTTCATCGTCCGCAACCGCTTGGCCGTCGCCACCGCGGCGGCATTTCTGGTCACCGTGCTCGGCGGCGCCGGCACGTCGCTTTGGCAGGCCCGTGTGGCGATCGCCGAACGCCAGCGCGCCGAAGAAGTGAAGACGTTCATCGCTGCGATCTTCCACGAAGCGAGCCCCTACGCGGGTAGCGGGGTCAGGGGACTGACAGCCGTCGATCTGCTCAAGCAGGCCGACAAAAGACTAGAGGCGGCCTCCATCGAAGCAGGCAGCGTGCGCATCGAGCTCACCAACATGATCGGTTCCGGCCTCATAGGACTGGGCGACGTGGCAGCGGCCGAACCCGTCGTCATGCGCGCGGTGAGCCAGGCCGAGCAGATGCTGCCGCCGACGCACCCGCAGGCCGTTCTGGCCCTGTACCTGCGCTCGAACGTGCACCGCATGCTTGGGCGATCGCAACAAGCCAGCGACGATGCGGATGCGGTGTTGCCGAGATTGCGCGAGCGCGTGGGCACCGGCACCGGTGCGACGGATCTCACCAACGCTCTGTTTCATCGCACGATGTTGGCGATCAACATGGGGGCCTACGCCGAGGCTGAACGTTTTGCCGAAGAGGGCTTTGCGCTGGCGCAGTCCCGGCTTGGCGAGAAGGACCCGGTTCGAGTGGCGAGCTCGGTGGCGTTGGTACAAGCTTACCGCCACACGCGCAAGTTCGATCTGGCGCTCGTCGCTGGCGAGCGTCTGTACCGCGAGGCCACCGCCGTGTACGGTCTGGCCGCGCCGAACCAACGCATGAACGAGGCGCGCAATGGCTACGCCCGCGCCTTGGCCGACACCGGCGAGGTGTCACGCGGCATCGCCATGCTGGAGTCCTCCCTGGGCGACACGCGTGCCCTGCTCGGGCCGAAGCACCGAGACGTCGGCTTCACTCGGCAGAACATCGCCGCCTACCGCGTCGATGTGGGCGAGTTGCAGCTAGCCAACGCCGACATGGCCGAGGCCTTGGAGATTCTGGGCAGCTTCCTGCCCCGTGACTCGACGACCTACGCCCTTGCCGAGCATTCGCTGGCCCTGCTTCACCTCGCCCGGCGCAACACACCGGCTGCGCTGGCGGCAGCGACACAAGCGGCAGCAGTCCTCGATCGCACGATCGGCGCCAAGCACGAGAACGCGATCGCGGCGCGCACGACGATGGCGTTGGCGCTGCTCGCAGAAGGCAGGCTTGACGATGCAGCGCGCGAGGTCGATGCGGTGGCGCCCCACGCTGCGGCGCTCGCACCGGACAGCCCGCAGGTGGCTCGTGCGGCCCTGGCCCGCGGCACGCTCGCGCGCTTGCATGGCGACAGCGCTGCGGCGATGCAGCACCTGCAAGGGCTCGCGGGCTCTACCGAGTCTTCGCCGAAGTGGCAACGCGAACGCATGCGCGGCTGGGTGCAGATCGGCCTGTTGCAGCTCGATCAAGGCGCGCCGGCCGATGCCGTCGTGTCGTTCGAGCGGTCGTTGAAAGAGTTCGAGCGTCCACACGGCGCACGATCGCGAGATCCGATCCATCGGGGGACCAGTCCGCGAACTTCACGTCCGGGAGCATGTGGCGCGGCGGGCCACCGGCGATCGGCACACGCGCCAGGGTGCCGTAGGTGAAGAGCCCGACGCTGT
>JANOEG010000580.1:0-2213 GCA_031413095.1 Burkholderiales bacterium
TAGCGATCGATCTGCGCCGGGCCGCTGGCCAGTGTCAGATCGGCGACGTTGCCCAGCGCGACCGGCCCCTTCGTGCCAGGCACGGCCAGGCGTTCGAGCAGCGCCAGGTCTTGTCGCGCCGCGTCGGACAGCTTGACGACCACCGGCACCTGGCGTTGCGACAGGTTGAGCTTGGCCAGCGATTGTTCGTAGTCACCGGCGGTGGCGATGCGCAGCGTGTCGGCAATCGCGGCCGACGTGACGCCGAGATCGGCCGCACGCGCCGCATCCGGCCGCACAACGAGCTCGGGCCGCTGCAGGCTCGATGTGCTCGTCACCTGGCCGATGCCGGGAATCGTGCGCAGCTCCTGCTCGACGGTGCGCGCATGCGCACTCAGCACATCGCCGTCTTCGCCGGCCAGCACGAGGATGAACTTCTCCGCCGAGCCGCCGAAGCCGACGGCAAAGCGCGCGCCCGGCAAGGCTTCGAGCCCCCGCCGCAGCTCGCCTTCGATGGCCTGCTTGCTGATGCCGCTGCGATCGCCGCGCGGTGTGAGGTTGATCGTCAGCGTGGCCTTGCGCGCTTCGGCGGCGCCACCCGGCATGAACGGGTCGCTGCCGGAACGGCCACCGCCGACCGCCGTGTAGACGAGCTTGACATGCGGGTTCTTCTGCACCACCTCGCGCGCCGCCTCGGCCACGGCGAGGGTCTGCTTGAAGGTGCTGCCCGGCGGCAACGAGATGTAGACCTGCGTCTGCGACAGGTCATCGGGTGGCATGAACGCGCCGGCGATCTGGCCGGTGAAGACCGGCGCACACGAGGCGACCGCGAACAGCGTCGTCGCCAGCATCGTCTTCACGCGGTGCTTCAAGCACCACGCGACCAGCTTCATGTAGCCGGGCATCCACTTCGGCTCCGGGTGGTCCTTCTTCGGCCGCTTCAGCAGATACGCCGCCATCATCGGCGTCAACATGCGCGCGACGACGAGGGAAAAGAAGACCGCGATCGCCGCCGTCCAGCCGAACTGCACGAAAAACTTGCCCGGCACGCCGCTCATGAAAGCGGTCGGCAGAAAGACCGCGATCAGCGTGAACGTGGTCGCGATCACCGCCAGGCCGATCTCGTCGGCCGCTTCCATCGCCGCGACGAGCGGCTTCTTGCCCTGCTGCAGGTGGCGCATGATGTTTTCGATCTCGACGATCGCGTCATCGACCAGGATGCCGACGACGAGCGAGAGCGACAGCAGCGTGACGACGTTGAGCGTGAAGCCCATCATGTTCATGACAAAGAAGGTCGGAATCGCCGACAGCGGCAGCGCCACCGCCGAGACGAAGGTCGCCCGCCAGTCGCGCAGGAAGAACCAGACGACGATGATGGCCAGCACCGCGCCTTCGACCAGCAGCGCCATCGAGCCGTTGAAGTTCTCGATCACCGAATCGACGAAGTTGAAGGCTTCGGTCACGGTGATGTCGGGGTGTGCCGTCTTCAGCTCGTCGATCGCCTTGCGCACGCCGTCGGCAACGTCCACTTCACCGGCGCCGCGAGCGCGCGTGATCTCGAAGCCGACGACCTGCTTGCCGTTGAGCAACGCGGTCGAGCGCTGCTCAGCCACGGTGTCGCTGACCGTGGCGACCTGATCGAGGCGGATGCGCCGGCCGTCGGAGAGCGGCACTTCGAGCGCGCCGAGCTCGGCCGCGGTCTGCACGGTGGCGATCGTGCGCACGGATTGTTCGACGCCGCCGAGGTCGGCGCGGCCACCCGAGGCTTCCTGTTGCACGTCGCGCAGTCGACGCGAAATCTCGGCGGCGGTGGCGCCGAGCGCCTGCAGGCGCGATGGGTCCAACTCGACATGAACTTCGCGCGTCGCACCGCCGACGCGGCTGACCGCACCAACGCCGCGCACGGCGAGCATGCGCTTGGTGGCTTCGTTGTCGACGAACCAGGACAGCGCCTCGGCGTCCATGCGCGTCGAGGCCACTACGTAGGTCAGGATCGGCGAGCCGGCCAGATCCATCTTCGCGATCACCGGGTCGCGCAGATCGGCCGGCAGGTCGGAGCGCACGCGCGAGACGGCGTCGCGCACATCGTCGAGGGCTTCCTGCGTCGGCTTTTCCAGGCGGAACTCGGCGGTGATGATTGCCGTGCCGTCCTGCACCTTGGTGTAGATGTGCTTCAGGCCCTGCACGGTGGCCAGCGAGTTCTCGATCTTGCGCGCAACTTCGGTTTCCATCTG
>JANOEG010000581.1:0-2910 GCA_031413095.1 Burkholderiales bacterium
ATGACGTCGATGAACGGCACCATGTTGATCTCGTTCATCGAGCGGCGCCTGCGCGATCCACCGCTTCGCATCGGTTGCGCCATGTCAGGTCGCGCCCGCGTTGCGCTGCAGGATGTTGGAGAACTCTTCGATGAAGGTTTCTAGCTGAATTGCGATGCGGTCGATGTCGCGCGCGAAGCGGTTGTAGGCGATGACAGCCGGGATCGCGGCGAACAATCCGATCGCCGTGGCCACCAGCGCTTCGGCAATGCCGGGCGCCACGGTTGCCAGCGTCACCTGCTGCATGTTCGACAGGCCGACGAAGGCATGCATGATCCCCCACACGGTGCCGAACAGGCCGACGTACGGGCTCACCGACGCCACCGAGCCGAGAAAGCTCAGGTGGCTTTCGATGACGTCCAGCTCGCGCTGAAAGCTGGCGCGCATGGCGCGGCGCGCGCCGTCGAGCTGCACACCCGAGTCAAGTTTCTTCTCACGCAGCTTGAAGAACTCGCGCATGCCCGAGGCAAAGATGCGCTCCATCGGCGCTGTCTTGCCGTTGGCCGGCTTGTTGTTGGCGGCCTGGTAGAGCTCGCCCAGGTGGCGGCCAGCCCAGAACTCGCGCTCGAACTCGTCGTTCTTGACGCGCACCTGCTTCAGCCCGATGAGCTTGCCGAAGATCACCGTCCAGCTGATCAGCGAGACGATCATCAGACCGGCCATCACCACTTGGACGACAAAGCTGGCCTGCAGGACCAGCGAAATGATGGACATGTCTTGGTTCATGCGAACAAGGCTTCGATGAGAGGTTTGGGAATGCGCCGCGGACGCAAGGTTCCCGCATCGACGCAAGCAATCGTGATGCGGCCTTCTACCAGGCGGGTATCGCCACGCGTGGCCGCCTGCTCGAGGGTCAGCGTGACGTGGCGGGGTGCGGCGGGCTCGACGGTGATGGACAACTCATCATCGAGCCGTGCCGGGCGGTGGTAGCGCAGTGCGGTCTCGCTGACGACGAACATCAGCCCGAGTTCGCTGCGCAACTGCTCCTGCCCGAAGCCAGCCGTGCGCAGCCACTCGGTGCGCGCGCGCTCGAAAAACTTCAGGTAGTTGGCGTAGAAGACGACGCCACCGGCGTCAGTGTCTTCCCAGTAGACGCGCACCGGATGCGCGAAAGTCTCACTCATGCGGCGGCATTATCGCCGCCGAACTGTTTACCCCGGCCGCGGGGTACCGCGTCCCCCCCCAGGGGGTCGGCCCCACACGCTTGGGAGCCGGCCCGGCGCTGGGGGCCGAGTTCAACGCGCCGCGGCCACCTTCTGGTAGACCGGGCCCCATTGCGGATGGCCGGTTTCAGCGCGGCTGAGCGTGAACTCCGGATCGGCGTTGCGTGCTTCGCGGAAGGCCGCCTCGCAGGCCGGTGCGCGCTGGCTGGTGCAATAGACGAAGGCCAGATGCTTGTGGGCATTGGCGCGGTCCTTGGCACTGACCAAACCGGTCTTCAACGCGCTCTGCAATGCACGCTCGGCTTCGGCGTACTGGCCGTCGTCGTAGGCACGAAGGCCGTTCAGCAACGCACGCTCGGCTGGGCGCTGCATGACGTCGGTGAGGCCTTGCTGCACGCAGCCGGAGGTGAGAACGACCAGCGCCATCGCTGCAGCGCTGCGGAGGACAGGGTTCATGTTCATGATCATTCGAAGCGGTGGCGGAGCGTCACGGGTTTGTCTTCGCTCACGGTGATGCTCGCAGTAAACGCGGGCGATTCACCGTTGCGCACGACGATCTGGTGCGAGCCGGCGGGCAAGGACAGGCGCGTCAGCGGCGGCGTCGTGCCCATCGCACGGCCATTGACCTCGACCTGGCCCCAGGGCGTGACCGCCAGTTGCACGAAGCCCGGCGCAGCGGCCGCTGCCGGCGCAGGCTCGGCGGCCACAGGCACAGCCTTTTCCTTCACCGGCGGTTTGTCCTTCTTGACCACGCGCATCGCTTCGGCTCGTGGCTTGGCGGGCGCCGGCACAGATGCAGCAGCCTCGCTGGCCACAACGACGGCTTCGGCTGTTGGCGCGGGCGGAGGCGGCAGGGCTGCGAGCAACGGCACCTGGGCAGCGGGTGCGGCGGCGACGGGCTCCGGCGCCTCAGACGGGTGCGGCGTCAGCAGCCACACCAGCGCAATGAAGCCGATGGCCAGCGTGCCGCCAGCGGCCCACACCCAACCCCCCCAGGCGTTCCAGACGCGCGCCGGTGGTTTGTGCACCAGGCCGTTGGTCTCTTCGCTGATCCAGGTGCGCAGCGCGCGCGAGAGTTGGCTCGCCGACCGGAAACGGTCACCGGGCTTGCGCGCCATCGCGCGGGCCACGATGTCTGAGAGCGCGCGATCGATCTTCGGGTTGACCACGTGCGCGGCGGGCACCTCGCCGTCGAGCACCGCGTGGCGGATCTCGTCGAGGCTCGCGCCGGCAAACGCACGCTGGCCGGTCAGTGTTTCGTACATCACCACGCCGACGCCATAGACGTCGGCACGGGCGTCCAACTCCTCGCCACGCAACTGCTCGGGCGACACGTAGTACGGCGAGCCAAGTTCGGCCGGTGCAGCGCCCAGCGAGCCGGTGTCGATATCGACCGCGTCGCCATCCGCCTTGCTGCCGCGGCCGCGCCGACGCGTCACGCGGGCGATGCCGAAGTCGAGCACCTTGGGTTGCGTGCGGCCGACCATGAAGATGTTGGCCGGCTTGATGTCGCAATGCACGACGCCCTTGCCGTGCGCGTAGGCCAGCGCGTCGGCCAGGCGCTTCGCGATGCGCGCGGCCTGCACCATGTCTGGCCGCCAGCCATCGGCCAGCAACTGGCGCACGTCCTTGCCCTGCAAGCGCTCCATGGCGATGTAAACGCCCTCGGACGCGAGGCCCGCGTCGTACATCGTCACGATGTTGGGGT
>JANOEG010000582.1:0-7526 GCA_031413095.1 Burkholderiales bacterium
CCAGGTCGGCGCCGAACTGCAGGCGGCCGTACGGGTGGGGGATCGCCATCGTGCCCTTGATGTTGTGGGCGACGGCTTCGGCGGATGCGTTCGACAGGTCGTCGAGCGGCAGGATGATGACGTGGTTGCGAACGCCGACGCGGCCGTTCTCTCGGCGGTAGCCGAGGAAGGTGGTGTCTTTGTTGATAACGCTCATCTCACCACCTCTTCGTCTTGATGTTGTGAACATGGGCATGCTCGCCGGCCTTGATCGGCGCGACCACCTTGCCCATGTCGATGCCGTACTTCCAGACCGTGTCGCCCACGGCCATATCGCGCAGCGCGACCTTGTGGCCGATGGGGATGTCCGAACGCGCGACGACGTTGGTCAACTTGTCCTCGTCCATGATCCAGCCTGTCAGCTCCATACCGGACTTCACGCCTTCCACGACGACGACGGCCACCGAGTCCTTGGTGTCATGCAGCACAAAATGATTCATGCACGCTCCTTGTTGGGTTGTTCAGGGAATGAGGTCAGTTTAGTGAGGCCACACACGGCGTCAACCGTGTCATTCATATGACTTGAATCACCGGCTTGGCAGCGCTAGCATCGGCGCCGAGATGAAACAAGCACCGACCTTCGAACGCCTGCCACCCGACATTGCAGGCGGGCCTCTGTACCGCCAGGCCAAGCGCGCATTGCTTTCTGCCATTGAGTCAGGCCGCTACCCCGCCGCCAGCGCGCTGCCCAACGAGTCCACGCTGGCGGCTGCGCTCGGCGTGTCCATCGGCACACTGCGCCACGCGGTCGATGAGCTGGTGGCCGAGCGCATCGTCGTGCGCCGGCAGGGCCGCGGCACCTTTGTCGCCACGCACACCACGGAGCGCTTCGTCTTCCAGTTCTTCCACGTCGAGCGCAGCGACGGCGCGCGTGATGCGCCGGCCGTGGAACTGCTGTCCTTCGAGCGCGGCAAGCTCGACGACGAAGCGGCCAGCGCACTCGCCTGCCGCGTCGGCGACGCCGCCATCCTGATCGAGAACCGGCTGTCCCTGCAGGGACGTCCGGTGGTGTACGACCGCCTGACGCTGCCAGCCACTCTCTTCCGCGGCCTCACCGAAAAGCGACTGCGCGAGCGGCCGAGCACGATCTATCACCTTTATCAAACCGAGTTCGCCATCACCGTCGTTCGCGCCACCGAGCGCGTGCGTGCGATGGCCGCCGACCGCACGGTTGCGCGCGTGCTCGGCGTCACACCCGGTAGTGCGGTGCTGCAGGTGCGACGAACCGCGCTGACGTTCCACGACAAGCCGGTCGAGCACCGCGTGTCGACCATCACCACGGCGCAGCATGACTACGTCGCCACCCTCGCGACTCCGGCGTAAGCTGCTCCCATGAGCCCCAAAAATCCCGAACTGGCCGTGCGCAACTTCCCCACGGCGGCCGAAGAAGCCGCCGCAGCGGAGCCGACGCAGTCGCGCTATGCCGGCCCCGACAGCAGCTACCGCCTGGCGTTCATCGACGAGCAGTTCCTGCTTCGCGAAGACCTGCGCCCGGTGCGCATGCAGCTCGAGTTGCTCAAGCCCGAACTGATCCTGCAGGAAGAGCGCATCGTCGCCACGATCGTCATCTTCGGCAGCGCACGGCTGGTGCCGATGGACGTGGCCGCAGATCGGCTGGCCACGGCAGAAACTGGAAGTGACAAAGCGGCAATAGCGCGCGCGCGCATGGCGCTGCAGATGTCGCGCTACTACGAAGAAGCGCGGCAGCTCTCCTTGCTGATCACCAAGGCCAGCAAGAAGCTCGACGAGAAGATCGTCGTCGTCACCGGCGGCGGCCCCGGCATCATGGAAGCTGGCAACCGCGGCGCCAGCGAAGCCGGCGGGCCGAGCATCGGTCTGAACATCGTGCTGCCGCACGAGCAGGAGCCCAACGCCTACATCACGCCGCGCTTGTGCTTTCAGTTCCACTATTTCGCGCTGCGCAAGATGCACTTCCTGATGCGTTCGGCCGGCCTGGTCTGCTTCCCCGGCGGCTTCGGCACGCTGGACGAAATGTTCGAGGTGCTGACGCTGACGCAGACTGGCAAGGTCCGCAAGCGCCCGATCGTGCTCGTCGGCCGCGAGTTCTGGAGCAAGCTGATCAACTTCGACTGGCTCGTCGAGACCGGCATGATCGCCGCCGACGACCTGAAGCTGTTCCACCTCGTCGAGACGGCGGAAGAAGCGTGGGCGGTGCTGGAATCCGCGCTCGGGCTCGATACGCCGGAGACGATGACAGGGGAGTTTGCGGATGATGTTTGATCAAACCGAGCGCCACTTGTTCGTCCAGAACGTAGTACTTCGGCCTTCGCTCGCGTCTGTGTCAACTTCTGACGCCGCTCAGCGCACCTTTTTTGCATGCTTCACAAACCGGGTGATATGTCCGCTCAAGCGAGCTCCTCAGGCGAGTCGACACTTCGCTGCACGGAATCCGGTACCCACCGTAGGACGGCGAGAGCTGGCCAAAGCCAAGCAATGTCGTGTGCTCGCCGGCTCTAACCAGGGCAGCAATACCATGCACGTCATGCATGTGCATCCAATAGTCGACTAGCAACTCGAGTATCGACTTGTCGACCTCAACCTGCCCCTCGGACAGTTCTTCTTTGAATCGCTGCTCCACGTCAGTCACAGGTCGTGCAGCCACACGAATTAGGTGTGGCATCGCGTACGCACTCGAATCGCTCCACGGGTTGGCCTTTGTCGAAATACTGAACCTCGCAATGACCGTCGTACGAGGCTTCTTCAAATCTCTTGCGTGAAGTTCGACAAACCTCGCCGACACCACCTGCAAGGTATGCAGACCACACGAGGCGACGAAGCGCCACTTTCACCTCCGCGCGATCCACTGCATTCGGAGGATAGAACGCTTGCACGGGGTGGCTCATGGGTCTTGCCAATCCAAGAAGGTCAGGCATCCTAGGTTCCGTATCGACGGGCGTCTACCCCTCCAACATCCGCACCTTCACCGCGCGCCCCTTGACCTTGGCCGCCGAAAGCTTCTTCAGCGCCTGCGCCGCAATGCCGCGCTCGACCGCCACATAGGTCGAAAACTCGTTGACGTTGATCTTGCCGATCTGCGCCGCCGCATAGCCCAGGTCTTTGGTCAGCGCGCCCAACACATCGCCGGGCCGGATCTTCTCCTTGCGGCCACCCAGGATTTGCAGCGTCTGCATCGGTGGCAACAACGGCTCGCCACTGGCTGGCGTCAGCGTCGCCAACGGCTGCCACTCCGACTTGAAGCCGAGCACATGCTCGATCTGGCCGACGCGGCCCATCTCGTCGAGCGTGGCGAAGCTGAACGCCCATCCTTCGGCATCGACGCGCCCGGTGCGCCCGATGCGGTGCGTGTGCGTCGCGGGCTCGAGCGTCACATCGACATTGATCACCGCTTCGAGCTCGGCGATGTCGAGGCCACGCGCTGCAATGTCGGTGGCGACGAGGATGCTGCAACTGCGGTTCCCAAACTGCACCAGCACCTGGTCGCGGTCGCGCTGGTCGAGGTCGCCATGCAGCTCCAGCGCAGCAAAGCCCTGCGCCTTCAACACGTCGACGAGGTTGCGGCACTGCTGCTTGGTGTTGCAGAAAGCCAGCGTGCTCACCGGCCGGTAATGGTTCAGCAGCAGCGACACCGCATGCAGTCGTTCTTCTTCACGCACTTCGAAGAACAACTGGCGAATCTTCGTCGCGCTGTGCTGCTCGGCCACCGTCACCGTTTGCGGCTCGCGCATGAAGGCCGCACTCAACTTCGCGATGCTTTCCGGATACGTCGCCGAAAACAGCAGCGTCTGGCGCTCCTTCGGGCACTGCTTGGCGACGGTGGCGATGTCGTCGTGAAAGCCCATGTCGAGCATGCGATCGGCCTCGTCGAGCACCAGCGTGTTCAGCGCCTCGAGGTTCAGGCTGCCGCGCTCCAGGTGATCCATGATCCGCCCTGGGGTGCCGACGACGATGTGCGCGCCATGTTCGAGGCTCGCCAGTTGCGTGCGCATCATGCTGCCGCCACAGAGCGTGAGCACCTTGATGTGATCCTCGGCACGTGCCAGGCGCCGCACCTCCTGCGTCACCTGCTCGGCGAGTTCGCGCGTCGGGCACAGCACGAGCGATTGCACGGCGAAGCGGCGCGGGTTCAAGTTGGCCAGCAGTGCCAACGCAAACGCCGCAGTCTTGCCGCTGCCGGTCTTGGCCTGCGCAATCAAGTCCTTGCCGGCCAGCGCCAGCGGCAGGCTGGCGGCCTGGATCGGCGTCATCGCGCTGTAGCCCAGGCGCTCCAGATTGGCCAGCGTGGCGGGCGGCAGTGGCAGGCTGGTGAAAGATGTTGAGGCAGCGGTCATGGGGGATTGTCAATCGTTCATCTGTTGGATCAGATAATGAATCTCATTCTGTACATCTTTTGTGCTCGTGGCTACAATGGGATTCACAATGCCAGCCATCGCCCCCGCCACCGGAACCATCGTTGCTGCCGCGCTCGCCGCGCTCGGCGAGCAGCTTCGCGCTGAGCGCAAGCGCCTGGGCGTGAGCGCCGTCACCGCGGCCGAGGCGGCGGGCATGTCGCGCGTCACGCTGCACCGCGTTGAGCGCGGCGAGCCGTCGGTGACGATGGGCGCGTACGCCAATGCCGCCGCAGCACTCGGCCTGGCCTTGAATTTGGCCGGCCCACCGCCTGCCGTACCGAGCCGCAGCGAGACAACCAGCGTGCCGCCACGCATCCGCCTGGCCGACTTTGCACAGCTCGAACGGCTGGCCTGGCAGTACCAGGGGGCCACCGAGGTCACGCCCGCCGAAGCGCTGAATTTGTACGAGCGCAACTGGCGCCACATTGTGCAAGCGGCGCTGGCGCCGCACGAGCGCGCGCTGATCCACCGCCTGGTGGCCAGCCTGGGCGGGAGCCGCCTGCTTGTTTGAGCGCGAACACCATCGCCGCGTCGCCCGCGTGCTGGAGGCCCTGGACGCGCGGCGGCTGCATGCGCACCAGTGCCTTTTCGGCGGTGGCACTTCGCTGGCGCTGCGCCACGGCGAGTACCGCGAGTCGGTGGACATCGACTTCCTGGTCTCGCATCGCGAGGGCTACCGCGCCTTGCGCCAGTTGATGTCGGGGCCTGCGGGCATCCAAGCGATCTGCCGGCCCGGCGCTGAGGCGATCGCGCAGACGCGCGAGGTCCGCGCCGATCAGTACGGCGTGCGCACGATGCTGCGCGTGGACGATGTCGAAATCAAATTCGAGATCGTGCTCGAAGGCCGCATCACGCTCGACGCTCCAGGCGATGGTGACCTGCTCTGCGGCGTGGCCACGCTGACTCCGCTGGACGCTGCCACGAGCAAGCTGCTCGCCAACTCCGACCGCTGGCGCGATGACTCGGTGCTCAGCCGCGACCTGATCGACCTTGCGATGATGATGCCGAGCAAAGACCTGTTGAGTGAGGCCATCGCCAAAGCCGAAGGCGCGTATGGCGCCGCCATCCAGACCGATTTGCGCGAGGCCGTGCAGAGCCTGCGCGAGCGCCCGCACCTTCTAGACCATTGCATGCGGGCGATGCGCATGACGGCGGTGCCGAAAGCGCTGCTGTGGAAGCGCATCAAGGCGCTGGAACCGCGGGCATGACGCCACTGCCGATCCCCACCCACGCCCAACGCCTGCCGCCACACATCGGCGAGGCGCAGCTGGCGCGCATCCGCCACGCGGTGCACCACCTGCCGCAGGTGACGAAGCCCGCCGACTACCTGGCCGACACGCACGCCGATTTCGAGACCCTCCTCGACACCCTCGGCCTCGTGCTGCTGCAAAAGCCCGTGCCCGGCCAGCGGCCGAGCCGCTGGATCGACCCGGCGCTGATCGACGCCGCGCTGGCCCACCTCGACGCGGTGGGCAGCGGCCCGAAGGCGCGGCCGCTGATGCTGGAGCGCAGCACCGCGCTCGAACAGATGGCGGTGTCGCGCCGCGCCGGCGTGTGGACGCGCCTGATCCGCCACACGCTCACGCTGTCGGAGCCGGGCTGGGCGGTGCCGGTGCTGTTTCGCGTGCCGGTGAATGCCGATGCCGTGTGGGCCTTCTTCCGCATCGGCGATGCGCCGGCGCTGCAGGCCGCGCTCGGGCCGGCGCCGCAGCACCCCGAGGCGGCGGCGATCCGCGCGCACCTCGAGTCGCTGCTCGAACGCAGCCGCGCCTTGTCGGCGCAGCACCTGCCTTCGCTGCTGCCGCGCCTGCAGGCCGAGTGCAGCACGCCGTTGGCGTTGCCCGAGCTGAAAGCCGCGTGCTCGCGCGCGCAGGACCGCTGGGAACACCTGACCAGCGAGCTCGACGCGCTGGCCGGCCTGAACTCCGACCTCGCCTTCCAGGGCTACCCCGACACCTTCGCGAAGGCGCGCCAACTCCAGCGAAAGGTCACGCTCTACGACGGCCCGCCCAACAGCGGCAAGACCCACGCCGCCTTCGAGCGCCTGGCACAGGCCGCCAGCGGCGCCTACCTGGCGCCGCTGCGCCTGCTCGCGCTGGAGGGGCGTGACCGATTGGTGGCGCGCGGCGTGCCCTGCTCGCTGCTCACCGGCGAGGAGAACGTGCCGGCGCCCGGCGCACGCGTGGTCAGCAGCACGATCGAGATGGTCGGCACCAACACCGTCATCGACTGTGCCGTGATCGACGAAGCGCAGATGATCTTCGACGGCTCGCGCGGCTGGGCCTGGACGCAGGCCATCGTCGCCGTGCCGGCGAGCGAAGTGATCGTCATCTGCTCGGCCTACGCGGTGCCGGCCATCGAGAACCTGCTCGGCCTGTGCGGCGAGCGCTGCACGGTGCGCGAGTTCGAGCGCAAGCAGCACGTGCAACTGCTGCCGCAGCCGGTGCCGCTGCCGTCGCTCACGCTCGGCGATGCAGTGGTGGCCTTCAGCCGCCGCGACGTGCTGATGCTGCGCGACCAGATCGCCGCCGCCGGCCACCCTGTCTCCGTGATCTACGGCGCGCTGCCGCCCGAGGTGCGCAAGCGCGAGGCCGAGCGCTTTGCCGAAGGGGCATCGCACATCCTGGTGGCGACGGACGCCATCGGCATGGGCCTGAACCTGCCGATCCGGCGCGTGCTGTTCAGCACCATGACCAAGTTCGACGGCATCGACGACCGCCCGCTCGGCGAGAGCGAGGTGCACCAGATCGCCGGCCGCGCCGGGCGCTTCGGCATCCACGAAGAAGGTTTCGTCGGCGTGCTGAAGGAGGCCGAGCCCGGCGCGCTGAAGCTGCTCACTGATCTGCTGCCGAAGACGCCGCGCGCGCCGCGCGCGCCGCGCGACTTCAAGGCGCCGGTGGCGCCCAACAACTGGCACGTGCAGACCATCGCCTCGCGCCTGCAGATGACGCGGCTGCGCGACGTGCTCGGCGTCTTCGTCGAACAGCTCAAGCTCGACGACGCGCACTTCGCCGTGGCCGAGCTGGAGCAGATGCTCGACCTGGCCGAGAAGCTCGACGCCAGCGCCGCCAAGCTCACGCTGAAGGAGCGCTTCATCTACGCCCAGGCCCCCGTGGA
>JANOEG010000583.1:0-6840 GCA_031413095.1 Burkholderiales bacterium
TGAGCATCGGCCGCCATTCGCTGCAACCCAGCGTTTCCTCGCAACTGAGCGTCGAGACCTACTTCGACGAAGCGCTGTACCGGCGCGAACAACAAACCCTCTTCAACCCTGGCCCGCGCTACGTGGGGCACAGCTTGGCCGTTCCCAACGACGGCGACTATCACGTGCTCGCGCACGAAGGCGACGGCCGCGCGCTGCTGCGCAACGCCAATGGCATCGAGCTCATCTCCAACGTCTGCCGCCATCGGCAGGCGGTGATGCTGCGCGGCCGCGGCAACACCGGCGCCAACGTCGTCTGCCCGCTGCACCGCTGGACCTACGACTTGCAGGGGCAGCTCATCGGTGCACCGCACTTCGAGCACGACCCCTGCCTGAACCTGAACCGCTATGCGCTCACCGAGTGGAACGGGCTGCAGTTCGAGCGCGCGGGCCGCGATCCGATGGCTGATCTTGCCAAGCTCGCCAACCGTGCCGACCTTGACTTCAGCGGCTACGTCTACGACCGCAGCATCGTCCACGAGTGCGACTACAACTGGAAGAGCTTCATCGAGGTCTATCTCGAGGACTATCACGTCGGCCCATTCCACCCCGGCCTCGGCAATTTCGTCTCCTGCGATGATTTGCGCTGGGACATGGGCAACGAGTTTTCGGTGCAAACCGTCGGCGTGGCCAAGAGCGGCAGCGAAGCGCTCGGCAAGGCCGGTTCAGCCGTGTACCAGGCGTGGCAAGACCAAGTGCTGCGCTACCAGAACGGCACGCCGCCGAAACACGGAGCGGTGTGGCTCACCTACTACCCCGGCGTCATGGTCGAGTGGTACCCCAACGTGCTCGTTGTCTCCACGCTGATCCCGAAAGGCCCGCGCAAGACCACCAACATCGTCGAGTTCTTCTACCCCGAAGAGATTCACGCCTTCGAACGCGAGTACGTCGAAGCACAGCAGGCCGCCTACATGGAGACCTGCATCGAAGACGACGAAATCGCGCTGCGCATGGACGCCGGCCGAGAAGCGCTGATGAAGCGCGGCGACAACGAGGTCGGCCCGTACCAGAGCCCGATGGAAGACGGCATGCAGCACTTCCACGAGTGGTATCGGCGGAAGATGGGGCGCGTGGAGGCTTGACTCTTTGCCCCCTCTCCCGCCTGCGGGAGAGGGTTGGGGCGAGGGCCGCCGCGTACTGCATCGCCTCACGCTGCCCGAAGGCGACGCGCCGCCGTCGCTCATGCTGGAGTACCAGAAATCGCGCCGTCGCCGCATCGCCCTCGGGCCGTGGCGAGCGCGTTGGCGCCCGACGCTTTGTGAATGCAGCGACGTCGGCTCGCTTTTCCGCGACTCGAAACGGCTACCAGTAAGGCACTCTGACTTCTGGCACGAACAGCCCAACAACGAACCAAATGGTGTGGCCAATCCAGCAGATGAGCGCGTAGAGCCCAATCTGCTCGTAGTTCCACCTGTATGCAAAGAGCCAATCAACGACCAACCACGAGCGCCAACCCTCAAGCCACGCCGACCCGCCTCCCCAAACCACCCACCAAGTGAAAGCAGTGTTGCCCACATAGAGGAGGAGCCAAAGACCGAGGTTCATGTCGCCTGAATCGTTCGTGAGCATCCACTTGTTGCATGCCGCGCAACGGTACCACCGGCCGGACTGTCCTCATCTCTTCGGCAGCGCTGGCTGGCCAAGCCGAGTTTGGCAAGTCGCTTGCGAACGCAGCGGTATTCGACGCAACGAACATGCAGCACGTCACCCAGCCCGAGGACGGTGCGGCGACGGCGCGATTTCTGGTACTCCAGCATGAGCGACGGCGCTGCGCCGTCCTCGGGCCTTGCGAGACACAGCACGAAGAACCTCAGTGAATGCGCGCGATCTTGGTGACCACGGGGTCGCGCCAGATGTCGTCCGGGCTGATGTAGTTGTCGCGGCGCACAAACTTGACACCTCCTGCGCGATAGCACTCATCGACCAGTTCCGAGCAGATGAACTTGCGGTCCTGCGTGCGCTTGCCCATGCGAAACGCGATGCGCGCGGCGATGCGCAGGATCTCGAAGTTGTCGTAGGGCTTGGTCAGCAGGTCCATGCCATAGCTGACCGCGGTACGCACCTGCTCGTCGCCGAGCGAAGGGTTGACACGCGCGAGCACCATCTGGCCGCGGTACGGTTTGCGGCGGCCGTGATAGTCGCGCAGGTACTTGGAGATCGGCACCAGACGCACGCCGATGCCGACTTCGCTTTCGAGGATGAAGACGCGGCGCAGATGATCGTCGCGGTAGATCACGCCGACGTGGCTCCACACCGATTTGGTGAAGCCCTGGATGAACTTGGAGAAGACATACGAGCCCGAGCAGAACGCCAGATCGCCGGAGCGAATCTCGTTGCGGACGTCTTCGTAGCGGCGCACCGGCAGTGCGGCGATCTCTTTTTTCTTGAGTGGGTCGGCCATGTTGAGTCGGACTGTAGCGGTACACTGCGTCCCGCCAGGAGAGAGCGGGCCTCAAAATGTTGTCGAGGTCGGCCGCCGACGGCGCAGGTGTTGTCGAAGAGACAACCTCGAACGCTCAGGCAAAAGGACTGGCAAGCATCGGTTGGAAAACCGGTGACACCTCACTGGAGAGAGGCGGTTCACGCAGGTGAATCGTCCACCGAAGGGGCAAGCGTTGCGGGTACAGAAGACCAGCAGCGTCAATCTCTCAGGTAAAGCGGACAGCGAGGGCAGATTGGTTCCACCGACGTAGAGTCGGTGGTGTCGACAGCCCTCGGGAGATTCGCACCATGACCCCTTCTCTGCTCCGCACACCGTTGTTCGACTTGCACGTCGAACTGGGCGCAAAGATGCTGCCCTTTGCCGGCTATGAGATGCCGGTCAACTACCCCGGCGGCATCATTGCCGAGCACCGGCATTGCCGCGAGCAGGCGGCGCTGTTCGACGTCTCGCACATGGGGCAGTTGCGATTGGTCGGCGACGGCGCCGCCGCCGCGCTCGAAACGCTGGTGCCGATGGATGTAATCGACCTCGCGGTCGGCAAGCAGCGCTACGCACTATTTACAAATGCGGCCGGCGGCATCCTCGACGATCTGATGATCGCGCGGCGGCCGGACGATCTGTTCGTCGTCGTCAACGCCGCGTGCAAGGACGCCGACACCAAGCACCTGATGACGAACATCGGGCACCGCTGCCAGGTGGTTCCGCTGCCCGATCGGGCGCTGCTGGCGTTGCAGGGCCAGCATGCCGTTCAGGCGCTGCAACGCCTGGCGCCCGGCGTTGAGAAGCTGACCTTCATGACCTGTGGCTCGTTCACGATCGTCGGCGCCGATTGTTTCGTCACCCGCTCGGGCTACACCGGCGAAGACGGCTTCGAGATCTCGGTGCCAGCGGATGCTGCGGTGAGGCTCGCCAAGGAGTTGCTGGCGCAACCCGAAGTCAAGCCCGCCGGCCTCGGCGCGCGCGACACGCTGCGCCTCGAAGCTGGCCTGTGCCTGTACGGCCACGACATCAACGAAACGACGACGCCCGTCGAAGCAGGCCTGACCTGGGCCATCCAGAAAGTCCGCCGCCCGGGCGGTGCGCGAGCCGGCCATTACCCGGGCGCCGACAAGATCGCGGGGCAGCTCGCGAGCGGCGTGCAGATCAAGCGCGTCGGCCTGCTCGGCTTGGAGCGCATCCCTGTGCGCGAGGGCGCGATCATCGTCGATGCCAAGGGCCACAAGCTCGGTCACGTGACGAGCGGCACGTTGGCGCCAACGGTCAATCAACCGATCGCCATGGCGTACCTCGCTGCGAACCACGCGATCGCCAATCACGAGGTCTATGCGCAGGTGCGCGGCAAGAACCAGCCGATGCGCGTGACGACGATGCCTTTCGTCCCCCCCGGCTATTTCAGAGGTTGAGCTTTCAACACACCCACAGGAGATCCGACCCATGACGACCATGTTCACCCCCGACCACGAGTGGATCAACATCGAAGATCACGAAGCCGCGGTGGTCGGCATCACGCTGCATG
Organism: Burkholderiales bacterium; assembly: GCA_031413095.1. Classification (GTDB taxonomy): domain Bacteria; phylum Pseudomonadota; class Gammaproteobacteria; order Burkholderiales; family Burkholderiaceae_C; genus CADEEN01. Next base: position 3,999 of record JANOEG010000583.1, read on the forward strand.
CGCAGGACGCGCTCGGCGACGTGGTGTTCGTCGATCTGCCGGAGGTCGGCAAGACCTACAAACGAGGTGACGTCGTCGGCGTCGTCGAATCTGTGAAAGCGGCGGCCGACCTCTACATGCCGGTTGAAGGCGAAGTGGTCGAGGTCAACGAAGCACTGCGCGCCGACCCGGCGCTGGCCAACACCGACCCGATGGGCAATGGCTGGTTCTTCAAGGTGCACGTGACGCATATGGAGCAGTTCGACGAGCTGATGGACCCGCCCGCGTACGACAAGCTCCTGACCACCCTCTGATTTTTCGAAACCATGCTGAAGTCCGCCACCCTGCCCTTGCCCGAACTGGAAAACGCCAGCGAGTTCCGCGCTCGCCACATCGGCCCGTGGGCGGGTGACGAGCAGCACATGCTGTCGGTCATCGGCGCCGCGTCCAAGCGCGCGCTGATCGACGCTGTGGTGCCGCGCTCGATCGCACGCAGCCAGCCGATGCAATTGCCTACGGCGGTTGGCGAAGCGCAGGCACTCGCTGAATTGAAGGCAGTGGCGTCGAAGAACAAGGTCTTCAGGAACTTCATCGGCCAGGGCTACCACGGCACGATCACGCCCGGCGTCATCTTGCGCAACATCCTCGAGAACCCGGCCTGGTACACCGCGTACACACCGTATCAGGCCGAGATTTCGCAGGGCCGCATGGAGGCGCTGATCAACTTCCAGACGATGGTCTGCGATTTGACGGGCATGCCGATCGCCAACGCGTCGATGCTCGACGAGGCCACCGCCGCCGCCGAAGCGATGACGCTGGCCCGGCGCAGCGTCAAGGCCAAGGGCAACGTGATCGTCGTCGCCGGTGACTGTCACCCGCAGACGATCGAGGTCGTGCGCACGCGCGCCGAGCCGCTGGGCATCGTGATCAAGCTCGCCAACTCCGGGCCGGAGTGGGACGCGCTGCTCGCCACCGACGACTACTTCGCGGTAATGATCGGCTACCCGACCACGAGTGGTTCGATCTACGACCTGCGCGCCGACACCGGCATCGTCCACGCCAAACACGCGGCCTTCATCGTCTGCACCGATCTGCTCGCGCTGACACTGCTCACGCCTCCCGGTGAATGGGGCGCCGACATCGTCGTCGGCAACAGCCAGCGCTTCGGCGTGCCGATGGGCGGCGGCGGCCCGCATGCTGCTTTCATGGCCTGCCGCGACGAGTTCAAGCGCTCGATGCCCGGACGCCTCGTCGGCGTCAGCGTCGATGCGCGCGGCGACAAGGCCTATCGACTGGCGCTGCAAACGCGCGAGCAGCACATCCGCCGCGAGAAGGCCACCTCCAACATCTGCACGGCGCAGGTGCTGCTGGCGGTGATCGCCAGCATGTACGCCGTGTACCACGGTCCTGCGGGCCTGAAGCGCATTGCGCAGCGCGTGGCGAGCTACACGGCGATCCTGGCCGAAGGGCTGAAACGCCTGGGCCACGCGCCGCGCAACCTCGACGGCGCTTTCGACACCCTGTCGCTGAAGACCGACAGCCGCACCGGCGCGTACGTGGACGCGGCGGCGCAGCAAGGCATGAACCTGCGGCGCTTCCGCGAATGGGACGATGCCTACCTCGGCATCACGCTCGACGAAACGACCACGCGCGACGACATCGTTGCGCTGTGGCGAGTGTTCGCGCCGGCCGGCGCCACGTTGCCGGACTTCGCCGAATTCGAGCGCGGCATCGAGCCGCTGATCCCGCTGGCGCTGCGCCGCACCAGCGCCTTCCTGACGCACCCGGTGTTCAACACACACCACAGCGAAACCGAGATGCTGCGCTACATCCGCAAGCTCTCGGACAAGGACCTGGCGCTCGACCGCACGATGATCCCGCTCGGCTCGTGCACGATGAAGCTGAATGCCACGGCGGAGATGATCCCGATCACCTGGCCCGAATTCGCCGACATCCATCCGTTCGCGCCGGCCGAGCAGCGCGCCGGCTATGCGTTGATGGACGAGCACCTGCGTGCGTGGCTGTGCCAGGCCACGGGCTATGCCGGCATCAGCCTGCAGCCCAACGCCGGCTCGCAAGGTGAGTACGCCGGGCTGCTGGCGATTCGCGGCTGGCAGCGCGCGCGCGGCCAGGGTCATCGCAGTGTCTGCCTGATTCCGGAGTCGGCGCATGGCACCAACCCGGCGAGCGCGCAGATGACGGGCATGAGCGTTGTCGCGGTGAAGTGCGATGCGCTCGGCAACGTCGATATGGCGGACCTCAAAACCAAGGTCGAAGCGAACAGCGACCAACTCGCCGCGATCATGATCACCTACACGAGCACTTACGGCGTGTTCTACCCGAAGGTGAAAGAACTCTGTGCGCTGGTGCATGAGCACGGCGGCCGGGTGTATGTCGATGGCGCGAACATGAACGCGCTGGTCGGCGTGGCGGCGCCGGGCGAGTTCGGCGGCGACGTGAGCCACCTGAACCTGCACAAGACTTTCTGCATCCCGCACGGAGGAGGCGGGCCCGGCGTCGGCCCGGTGTGCGTGGTGCAAGACCTCGTGCCCTTTCTGCCGGGGCATCACACCAGCAGCGGCAAAGAGTCGCCGGTGGGTGCAGTGTCGGCGGCGCCGCTCGGCAACGCCGGCGTGCTGCCGATCTCGTGGATGTACGTGCGCATGATGGGCGCCGAGGGCCTGACCGCGGCCACCGAAACCGCGATCCTGGCTGCCAACTACATCGCGGCGCGTCTGGCCGATCACTACGACATCCACTACAGCAGCGAAGTCGCGGGCCTCAAGGGCGGCGGCGTCGCGCATGAGTGCATCCTCGACTTGCGACCGCTGAAGGAAACCAGCGGCGTCAGCGCCGAAGACGT
>JANOEG010000584.1:0-5995 GCA_031413095.1 Burkholderiales bacterium
TGCATGCGCGCCACCGCATCGGTCGGACCTTGCAGCATCACTTCAACGGAGCCGTCGCGCCGATTGCGCACGTAGCCCGTGACGCCGAGCGCCTGCGCGCGCTGCACGCAGGCTTCGCGAAAGCCAACGCCTTGCACGCGACCCTCGGCGCGAAAGAGGCGGCACTCGATATCGGTATCGAAGACGGGAACGTCAGGGCTTTGTTTGTGGCGCCGCATTTGGATGGCTTACAATTGACGATATTGTAAGGAGCTTTCATGTCCTCTGAAGCTACCGTCACCAGCAAGGGCCAGATCACGATCCCGGCCGACGTGCGCAAGGCGATGGGCCTAGAGCCTGGCGAGCGCGTGGTCTTCTCGCGATTGGAAGATGGCACCACCGTCATGCGCGCCAAGACGCGCTCCATCCTTGATCTCAAGGGCCTGCTCAAGCCAGCCCGCGGCAAGGCCAGGGGCAAGGTCTCGATCGACGACATGTCCATCGGCCGCGGCTGATGGCGAGCCTGGACACCAATGTCCTCGTGCGCTGGTTGATGGCCGACGACACGGCGCAGACCGCGCAGGTGGCGGCCTTGCTCGAGTCGGCACTGGCCGCCAACGCGACCTTGTTCGTGCCGACGACTGTGCACCTCGAACTCGAATGGGTACTGCGCTCACGCTACGCGCTCGACAAGCCGACCGTGTTGACGACGTTCACCGCGCTGCTGGAAACACAGGAGCTTGAACTGCAGTTCGAGGCGGCATTGGAGCGGGCGCTGCATCTGTACCGTCAAGGCGCGGCGGAGTTTGCGGACTGCTTGCATGCGGGGCTCAGCGAGGCGGCGGCACAGTCGCCGCTGTTGACGTTCGATGCGAAGGCCGCTCGATTGGACGGTGTGCACCTCATCGGACGCTGATGTGGGTCGCGCACGTGCACTGGTTTCGCACCGATGTGCAACACTCGCGCCCTTCGTTTTTTCGCCGCCGCTGACGACACTGTGCAACCAATCACTGTCCACAAGATCACCGTTCAACTCGCCGCCGAGCTGAAGGTCCGCCCGGCTCAGATCGAGGCTGCCGTCTCGTTGCTCGACGGCGGCGCCACCGTGCCTTTCATCGCGCGCTACCGCAAGGAGGCCACCGACGGTCTGGACGACGTTCACTTGCGCGAACTCGAAGCGCGGCTGGCCTATCTGCGCGAGCTGGAGGAGCGCCGTGCGGCGGTGATCAAGAGTGTGGCGGAGCAGGGCAAGCTGACGCTCGAGCTGGCGGCTGCGTTCGACGCCGCATCGACGAAGCAGGAACTCGAGGACCTTTACGCGCCGTTCAAGATCAAGCGCCGCACCAAGGGCTTGATCGCACGCGAGGCCGGGTTGGAGCCGCTGGCCGACAAGCTGTTTGCCGATCCGTCGCTCGATCCGATGATTGAAGCGGCTGCATTCATCAACGCCGACGCAGGTTTTTCCGATGGATCCTCGGTGCTCGATGGCGTGCGCGACTTGCTGGCCGAGCGCTGGGCCGAGGAGCCGTCGCTCGTGGGCGGATTGCGCGAATGGCTTTGGGGCGAAGCGCGGTTCGCATCGAAGCTCGCTTCCGGCAAAGACGAGAACGTGCCCGACGTCGCCAAGTTCCGCGACTACTTCGACTACAGCGAGCCGATCGTGCGCGTGCCGTCGCACCGTGCGCTGGCGGTGTTTCGCGGGCGCTCGCTAGAAATTCTCGATGCACGGCTGGCGCTCGACGAAGTGCTGGAGCCTGGCAAACCTTCGCTTGCCGAAGGCCGCATTGCCAGCCATCTCGCTTGGCGCCATACCAACCGCAAGAGCGATGACCTGATTCGCAAATGCGTCGCCTGGACATGGAAGGTCAAGCTGTCGCTGAGTCTGGAGCGCGATCTATTCGCGCGATTGCGTGAAGCGGCGGAAACGACAGCGATCAAAGTCTTTGCCGACAACCTGCGCGACCTGCTGCTCGCCGCGCCGGCCGGCAAGCGCGTGACGATGGGCCTGGACCCCGGCATCCGCACCGGCGTCAAGGCGGCTGTCGTGCACGACACCGGCCGCGTGCTCGAGTGCGCCACGGTCTATCCGCACGAGCCGCGCCGCGATTGGGACGGCGCGCTGCACACACTGGCCAAGCTCGTCGCCACGCATGGCGTGTCGCTGATCGCCATCGGCAACGGCACGGCGAGCCGCGAGACCGATCAGCTCGCGGCCGATCTCATCAAGCGCATTCACGCCGCCGCGCCGGAGCATCCGATTCTCAAGGTCGTCGTCAGCGAAGCCGGTGCGTCGGTGTACTCGGCCAGCGAGTTCGCGAGCAAGGAGCTGCCCGATCTCGACGTCAGCCTGCGCGGCGCGGTCAGCATCGCGCGGCGTGTTCAGGACCCACTCGCTGAACTGGTGAAGATCGAGCCGAAGAGCATCGGCGTCGGCCAGTACCAGCACGACATCGATCAGCACGGCCTGGCAAAGAGCCTCGACGCCGTTGTCGAAGACTGCGTCAATGCCGTCGGCGTCGATCTGAACACCGCGTCGGTGCCGCTGCTGACGCGCGTCTCGGGTTTGTCGCCAAGCGTCGCTGCGGCCATCGTGCGCTGGCGCGATGCCAACGGCGCCTTCAAGCGCCGGCAGCAGTTGCTCGATGTTCCCGGCCTCGGCCCGAAGACGTTCGAGCAAGCAGCGGGTTTCCTGCGCATCCGTGATGGCGACGACCCGCTCGATGCCTCAGGCGTGCACCCAGAGACCTACCCCGTGGTGCAGAAGATGCTTGCCGCCACCGGCCAGCCGCTCGACGCGCTGATGGGCCGCAGCGACGTGTTGAAGACACTGAAGCCCGAATCCTTCGCCGACGAACGTTTCGGCGCGATCACCGTCAAGGACATCCTCGCCGAACTCGACAAGCCGGGCCGCGACCCGCGGCCCGATTTCAAGGTGGCGCGCTTCAACGACGGCGTGAGCGATCTGAAGGACCTGAAGCCCGGCATGCTGCTCGAAGGCACCGTCACCAACGTCGCGCAGTTCGGCGCCTTTGTCGACGTCGGCGTTCACCAGGACGGCCTGGTCCATGTGAGCCAGCTCGCGAATCGTTTCGTCAAAGACGCGCACGAGGTCGTGAAGACGGGTGACATCGTCAAGGTGCGCGTGGTCGAAGTCGATCTCGCGCGCGGGCGCATTGGATTGACGATGAAGCTCGATGCGGCGCCTGCAAGCGGTGGCGGCGGCTACAAACCGGTGGCGCGTGACGCGCGCGCGCCGCGCAGCCAGCGTGGTGCCGATCCGCAACAGCAGAACGCGATGGCTGCGGCGTTTGCGAAGTTACGCGGTTGAGCGCGCGAGCAGGCGGCCGGAAACAGCGACGGTGTTGAAGACCCCTGACGTCTACCCGCCGATGTCGCTGCGGCGGCGCGCTCTCATTCTGCTGCTGGCCGTCGCGATGGCTGCGACCATCGTATTGATGCTGCTCTACCGGCCGGGTGATCCGAAGCGCGAGGCGATCCGCGCTGCACGCGAGAAGGCCGCGGCAGCAGCCACCGGCGCTGCTTCTGGTGTGGGTGGCAAAGCGGAGGTGATCCTCCTGCCCTCGCCAGCATCGTCGCCGCGCTAGCCTGGGACGACGAACGGCCCCGTCACTTCGTAGGTGATGCCGACGGCGCCGCGCACGGCGCCCGGCCCCCACTGCGAGCTGAAGTACAGCCGCGTGCCGTCGGGGCTGAAGGCCGGGCCGGTGAGTTCAGTGCGCGTGTGCCCGGTGACTTGCAGCAGTGGCACGACCTTGCCATCGGTGGTGAGGGCAACGATCTGCTGGTCACCGCCGTCTTCAGCGACGAGCACGTCGCCGGCTGCGTTGCAGAGCACGTTGTCGACGCCGCTGAGTTCGCCGCCGCCGGGCATCGTGTCGTCGTAGAGCACCGTGAGGGTTGACGTGGTGGTGTCATAGCGCCAGACGCGGTTGTCGCCTTTGGTGGCGAAGAACACCGAGCCGTTGTGGATCCACAAACCTTCGCCGCCATCGAACACCGACGCGGCGGGGCGCGGCCTGCCGGGCAGCCAGTCGATCCATGAGACGCCGTGGCGTTCTGCCGTGCTGCCATCGGGTGGTTGGAAGGCGGCACCGTTGTTGACCACCATCAGCTGCAAGCGGCCGTCCTCGAGCGCGCCGCGCGCTGCATTCGCGGGCCAGTCCGTGCTGCTCGGCACGAAACGGAAGAAGGCGCCGGTGGGTCTGTCTTCGGTGAGATAGAGGTGGTGATTGACGGCATCGACGGCCACGGCTTCGTGGTTGAAGGTGCCGAGGGCAGGCAGCACCTTGGCCGGTCCGCTGCCGTCGATGGTGCACTCCCAGACGCGGCCATCGGGTACTTCCTCGCAGGTCAGCCAGCTGCCCCATGGCGTCGGGCCACCGGCGCAGTTGCGTGACGTACCGCTGCAGATGGCGTACTGGGCAATGAGGTTGGCGTTGCGGTCGAAGCGCAACGCACCAACGCCCCCTTGGCCCTTGTCCACCTCGCTGTTGCTCGCATAGACCCAGCCGCCATCGGCCTGCACGAACACCGCGCCGCCGTCGGGCGCGTTGTGCCACGCGTACCCCGATGAGGCGCCGTGCAGTCCGGCACCGGCGCGCGCGACGACGCGCGAGACAAAGCCGGCCGGCAGGCGCAGGCCGTTGGCATCTTCCCTCAGCAGCGCGCCGACGTTGGCCACGTTGCTCTTGCGGCCCGTCGGCGGTGAGGGTGGCGGTACGACGGACGGCTCACGTTCGCACGACGCCAACACCGGTGCCCACGCCAGCACCGAGGCGTTGGTCAGCGCTCGCCGCAGAAAGGCGCGGCGTTCGACGGCGTCGCCGGCCGGGCGCTTCAACGGGGCCGCGGCAACCCGATCACCGTGCCCTCGCGCCGTGCATCGGCGGCGCCGAACTGCTTGCCGCTGCGCGGGTCCACCACCACCGCCTGCACCGACCCGATGTCGGCAGTGCCGACGGTGTAGCCGAGCGCGCGCAGACCCTCGACCGCCGCTGGCGGGTACGCTGCTTCGACCGTCACGCTGCTCGTTGCGCTCGTCACCGACAGGCGCGGTGCGTTGATCGCGTCCTGCAGCGTCATCTTGTGGTCGAGCAGGTTCAGCGTGACGTTGAGCACCGAGTTGATGATCGTCGAGCCGCCGGGTGAACCGTAGGCGATCAGCAGCTCGCCGTCGGGCGAGAAGATCATCGCCGGCGTCATGCTGCTGCGCGGGCGCTTGGCCGGTTGCACGTCGTTGTAGCCGTCGCTGCGGGTGAACGGGTTCTTCGTCGGTGCGGTGTTGAAGTCGGTCAGCTCGTTGTTGAGCAGGAAGCCGTGGCTCTTTTTCGTGCCGTCGTCCTTCGTGTAGCCGGCGAAGACGCCGATGCCATGCGAGGACTCGATGGTGTTGGTGTACGAGACCATGTTGCCCCAGCGGTCCACCACAGAGAAGTGCGTCGTCGTCTCACCTGGGCCGGTGACGGGCTCGGCCACCGCTAGGCGCGTGCCAGTCTGCAGGCCGGCGATCTCATAGGGCCGCGGATCTCCAGGCACCGGGTTCGGATCGATGCGCGCACCGGGCACGATGGCCGCGCCGCGCGTGCCGACGTAGCTGTTGTCGAGCAGGCCGCGCTGCGGCACCGGCACGAAGTCGGCGTCGCCCATCCAGATCGAGCGGTCCGCAAACGCCAGGCGCATCGCATCGGCCATGACGTTGGACGTCTTGACGCTGCCGAAGCCGTAACCTTGGCTGGCATCGCCGAGCGGAAAGCGCTCGAGCATCTTCAACATCTGCAGCAATGTCAGGCCGCCGGAGGAGGGCGGCGACATCGCCTTGATGATGTAGCCGCGGTACGTGCCTTGCGTCGGCGCACGCAGCGCCGGTTTGTAGGCGGCCAGGTCTTCATAAGTCATGCTGCCGCCTTTGCCCGGGGTCAGCACCGCGTTGAGCAGGCCCGGCTTGGCGAACTTCTGGCCCTCGACGATGCCCTTGGCAATGTCGCAGCCCTTGTGG
>JANOEG010000585.1:0-13416 GCA_031413095.1 Burkholderiales bacterium
GCGCTGTCGGCGCGGCCGTCGGCATTGAGTGCGAAGCTGCGCAGCGTGGTCGCGCCGGCGGCGTCGAGGCGCTGCAGCGTGACCGTCATGCCGGCCGCGGGGCAGCCGTGGGCGGTGTCGAGAACGTGGGTGCTGAGATGGCCCATGATGGTCGGGGATCAGTTGCGGGATTCACAAAAGTGTATACACTTTGGCATACACGTCAACCGTATTTCGAACCAGATTCTCGCGTGCCCAAGAGCCGAGCCCAACTCAAGGTGGTGCCTGCCCCGAGCAGCACGCAGCGCATCGTCGCCTCGATCGTCGAGGCCATCGTCGAGCGCCGCCTGATGCCGGGCACCAAGCTCGCCGAGTCGCAGATCGGCGAGCTGTTCAATGTCTCGCGCACCGTCGTGCGGCAGGCGCTGAACCAGCTCTCGCGCGACCGCCTGATCACGCTCGAGCCGGCGCGCGGCGCGTTTGTGGCCCAGCCGGGCATCGAAGAAGCACGGCAGGTTTTCGAGGCCCGGCAGATCATCGAGTCGTCGATCGTGCGCGAGCTGTGCGGGCGCATCACGACGGCGCAGTTGGCCACGCTGCGCACGCACCTGAAGCAGGAGCGCGAGGCCGTGGCGCGCACCGACGTCAGCGGGCGCACGCGCCTGCTGGCCGACTTCCACGTCGTGCTGGCGCGCATGCTCGGCAACGAGGTGCTGGCGCAGTTGCTCGCCGATCTGCTGTCGCGCTCGTCGCTGATCGCCCTGATGTACCAGTCTTCGCATTCGGCCGAACATTCGCAGGCCGAACATGTCGCCATCGTCGATGCGCTGGAAAAACGCGACACGCGCGCCGCCGTCAAGCTGATGGCGCAGCATCTGCACACCGTCGAACACAACCTGCGGCTCGACCCGCGACCCACCGACCTCGCCACCGTGCTCAACCGCTGATGAGCTCACTGCCATGACCACCCCACCCTCACGCTACCCTCGCGACCTCGTCGGCTACGGCCGCAACCCGCCGCACGCACGCTGGCCCGGCGGCGCACGCATCGCGCTGCAGTTCGTCCTCAACTACGAAGAAGGCGGCGAGAACAACCCGCTGCATGGCGACCCGACGAGCGAAACCTTCCTCTCCGAACTCGTCACCGCGCAGGCCTATGAGAACCGGCACATGACGATGGAGTCGATGTACGAGTACGGCTCGCGCGCCGGCCTGTGGCGGCTGCTGCGCGAGTTCGATGCGCGCAAGCTGCCGCTGACGGTCTTCGGCGTCGTCTCGGCGCTCGAACGCTACCCGGAGCTGGTGCGCCTGTTCATCGAGCGTGGCGACGAGATCGCCAACCACGGCCTGCGCTGGGTGCATTACCAGAACACGCCGGAGGCCACCGAGCGCAAGCACATCGGCGTGGCCACGCACCTGCTGCGCGAACTCACCGGCGGCGCCTGGCCGGTGGGCTGGTACACCGGCCGCGACAGCCCGAACACGCGCCGTCTGGTCGCCGACCAAGCAAGCTATGAATACGACAGCGACCACTACGGCGACGACCTGCCGTTCTGGTTGCGGGTGAAGAAGAGCGACGGCAGCGAAGCGCCGCATCTCGTCGTGCCCTACTCGCTCGACACCAACGACATGCGCTACGTGCAGGCGCAAGGCTTCAACACCGGCGACCATTTCTTCACCTACCTGCGCGACGCCTTCGATGCGCTGTACGCCGAGGGTGACCCGAAAGGCCTGGACCGGCCGAAGATGATGTCGATCGGCATGCACTGCCGCCTGCTCGGCAAGCCGGGCCGCATCGGCTCGCTGCAGCGCTTTCTGGACCATGTGCAGGCCAAGGCCGGCGTGTGGATCTGCCGCCGCGTGGACATCGCGCGGCATTGGAAGGCGACGCATCCGTTCGATGCGTCGACCGCATTCCTGTGGGAGTGAGCATGCTGACCCTCGAAGAACTCAATGCCGCCGCGCCCGCCGAGTTCACGGCGCTGCTCGACGGCACCTACGAACACTCGCCGTGGATCGCCGAGCGCGCTGTGTCGCAGCGGCCGTTTCACAGCCTCGCCCAGCTCAAGCTCGCACTGGTGAAAGTGGTTCGCGAGTGCGGTCGCGAAGCGCAACTCAAACTGATCCGCGCCCACCCCGAACTCGCCGGCAAGGCGATGGTGTCGAAGACGCTGACCGCGGAGTCGACACACGAACAAGGCAAGGCCGGCCTCACCGACTGCACGCCGCAGGAGTTCGCGCAGATCCAGCAGTTGAACGCCGACTACAACGCCAAGTTCGGCTTCCCCTTCATCCTCGCCGTGCGTGGGCCGCGCGGGCTCGGCTTGCCGAAGGCCGAGATCATCGCCACCTTCGCGCGGCGCCTGGACAACCACCCGGACTTCGAACTCGCCGAGTGCCTGCGCAACATCCACCGCATCGCCGAAATGCGTCTGGACGACAAGTTCGGCCACGTGCCCGGACTCGGCAACCTGGTCTGGGACTGGGCCGAGCGACTGGCCACGCACAGCGACCCCGGCTACGCCGAACGCGGCGAGCTCACCGTGACCTACCTCACCGATGCGCACCGCGCCGTGGCACAACGGCTTGCGCACTGGATGCGCGCCGACTGCGGCTTCGACGAGGTGGCGATCGACGCCGTCGGCAACGTCGTCGGCCTCTATCTCGGCAGCGACCGCAGCGCCAAGCGCCTGCTCACCGGCTCGCACTACGACACCGTGCGCAACGGCGGCAAGTACGACGGCCGCCTGGGCATCCTGGCGCCGATGGCCTGCGTGCGCGAACTGCACCGCCAGGGCCGGCGCCTGCCCTACGGCTTCGAGGTGATCGGTTTCGCCGAAGAGGAAGGTCAGCGCTACAAGGCGGTGTTCCTCGGCTCGGGCGCGTTGACCGGCCACTTCGACACCGCATGGCTCGAACAGAAGGACGCTGATGGTGTCTCGATGCGCGACGCGATGACGCACGCCGGGCTGTGCATCGACGACATCGCCAAGTTGAAACGCGACGCTTCGAAGTACCTCGGCTTCGTCGAGGTCCACATCGAGCAGGGCCCGGTGCTCAACGAACTCGACCTGCCGCTCGGCATCGTGACCTCGATCAACGGCAGCGTGCGCTATGTCGGCGAGATCGTCGGCATGGCCAGCCACGCCGGCACGACGCCGATGGACCGCCGTCGCGACGCCGCTGCGGCCGCGGCCGAGCTGATCCTGTTCACCGAGAAGCGCGGCGCCAGCGTGCCGCACCTCGTCGCCACGGTCGGCATGCTCGAAGTGCCCAACGGCTCGATCAACGTCGTGCCCGGGCGCTGCAAGTTCAGCCTCGACATCCGCGCCACCACCCACGCGGTCCGCGACGCCTGCGCCGATGAGGTGCGCGCCGAGCTGGCGCGCATCTGCGAGCGCCGCGGCCTGCACTCCAACCTCGAAGAAACCGTGCGCGCCGCCGCGGCGCCGAGTGCGCCGGCCTGGCAGCAGCGCTGGGAACGTGCGGTCGAAGCGCTCGCGCTGCCGCTGCACCGCATGCCCAGCGGCGCCGGCCACGACGCGATGAAGATGCACGAGGCGATGCCGCAGGCGATGCTGTTCCTTCGTGGGCTCAACGCCGGCATCAGCCACAACCCGCTCGAGTCGATCACCAACGACGACACCGAGCTGTGCGTGCGCGCCTTCCAGAACCTGCTCGATCAACTGGCTTCCGAACTCTCATGACGCAAGCAACCTACGCCGCCCTCGATCAATGGATCGACGCCCACTTTGATGAACAGCTGCGCTTTCTGCAAGCCCTCGTGCGCGTGCCCACCGACACGCCGCCGGGCAACAACGCGCCGCATGCCGTGCGCACCGCGGCGCTGCTGAAGGAGTTCGGCTTCGACGCCGAGTCGCACGCCGTCCCCGCCGCTGAGGTGAAGGCCGCGGGCCTGGAGTCGATCACCAACCTCGTCGTGCGACGACACTATGGTGCCGGCCGGACGATCGGTCTGAATGCGCATGGCGACGTGGTACCGCCCGGCGAAGGCTGGACGCACGACCCCTACGGCGGCGAAGTCGCTGACGGCAAGTTGTACGGCCGCGCGTCGGCCGTCAGCAAGTGCGACTTCTCGACCTACACCTTTGCCACGCGCGCCATCGAATCGCTGAAGACGCCGCTGAAAGGCAACGTCGAGCTGTATTTCACCTACGACGAAGAGTTTGGCGGCGAGGTCGGCCCCGGCTGGCTGCTGCAACACGGCATCGTCAAGCCCGACCTGCTGATCGCTGCCGGCTTTTCCTACCAGGTGGTGACCGGCCACAACGGCTGCCTGCAGATAGAGGTCACGGTGCACGGCAAGATGGGCCACGCCGCGGTGCCCGAGACGGCGGTCGATGCGTTGCAGGCCGCGACGCTGATCCTGAACGCGCTGTACCACCAGAACGCGCTGAACAAGCAGGTGACCAGCAAGGTCAAGGGCATCACGCACCCGTACCTCAACGTCGGCGAGATCCACGGCGGCACCAACACCAACGTCGTGCCGGGCAAGGTCGTGATCAAGCTCGACCGCCGCATGATCCCCGAAGAGAACCCGGTCGAGGTCGAAGCCACGCTGCGACGGGTGATCGCCGACGCCGTGAAGAACTCACCCGGCATCACGATCGACATCAAGCGCCTGTTGCTGGCCAACGCGCTGACGCCGCTGCCGGGCAATCAGCCGCTGGTGCAGGCGCTGTGCGCCCATGCGAGCACGGTCTTCGGTGAGCCGATCGAAGCCTCTGGCACGCCGCTGTACACCGATGCGCGCCTGTTCTGCGAACGCGGCATCCCGGCCGTGCTCTACGGCTGCGGCCCACGCACGGTGCTGCAGAGCAACGCCAAGCGCGCCGACGAACACATCGAACTCGAAGATCTGCGGCGGGCGACGAAGGTGGTGGCGCGGGCGTTGGCGGACCTGCTGAGCTGACGTGCCGCCATGAGCGACGACGCCGCCGCAACCATCGACGGCTACATCGCCGCGTTTGCGAAGGACGTGCAGCAGCAGCTCCAGCATGTGCGGCGGGCCATCGCCAAGGCGGCGCCGGACGCCTCAGAGTCGATCAGCTATCGCATCCCGACCTTCAAGCTGAACGGCCGCCCCCTGATCTACTTTGCCGGCTTCAAGACACACATCGGCCTCTACCCGGTGCAGGCGGACAGCGCCGGGTTCAGCCCGGCGATGGCGCGCTACGCTTCGGGCAAGGCGACGTTGAAGTTTCCGCTCGACGCGCCGCTGCCGCTCGGCCTGATCGCCACGGTCGTGAAGGCGAAGGTGCGCGTGGCATCGGTGGCGAAGAAGAAAACGCCGAGCGCGGCTGCCGGATCCCGCTGACTGTGCAACTCAGGCGCACCAGGCCACGAAGCGCGTCCACAGGCCGTGCAAGAGCGCCGATGCCGAGCCGGCCGCGATCAGCGCACCGGCCGCGCGCACCGGCCACGCGGCGCTGAGAGCGCCCTGCCCGCTCGCACGGCCCTCGAAGCGCTGCATCAACGCCGGCCCGAGCCACAGCGCCGGTGACGATGCGGCGGCAAACACCGCCATCGCCACAGCACCCTGCCCCGGCGTGGACGCCAACGCGGCGACGAGCAAGGCCGATTGCGACAGTGCACAGGGCCAGGCGATCCACAGCGCACCGGCGCAGGCGCTGCGTGCCGGCCCGATGACGATGGATTGCCAGGCGCCCGTCTGCGGCGCCACGGGTGCCGCGCGGCGCTGCAGCCACGTCGGCCACTGGCCGCGCCACAGCATCCACAAGCCACAGGCCAAAGCGGCCAGGTGCAGCAAGGTCCACAGCGGGCGCAGCACCGGCACGAACGCAAGGCCTTCGCGCAAGGCGCCGACACTCCACGCCGCGACCGCACCGCCGGCGGCGTAGCCGGCCACGCGCGCGATCTGGAAAACAGACTGCGACGCAGCACCTCCACGCGCCACCGCGGCGCACGGCGCGGCGCACATCACGGCGCAATGCGGCAGGCCGGCCAGGCCCATCAGGCCGGCAGCGATGATCAGCGCTTCTCCTTGCATCAAACGAGGCGCGAGAAACGCTCGCGCGAAGCGTCGCTGCTGTTGCCCAGGTAGCGGTCGAACACCATCGCCGCGGCGCGCACGACGTACCAACCGGCAGCGGTGACCTCGACGGCGCTGTCGCTCACCGTCACCAGACCATGTTCGGCCAGGCCTTGCAGGCGTTGCAGCTCGGCGCTGAAGACCAAGGAGACGTCGATGCCGAACTCGGCCTGCACTTCGGCGAAATCGAGCCGGCCGCGGCACATCAGGTCCATGATGATCTTGCGCCGCAGCAGGTCGTCGGCGTCGAGCGCGAGGCCGCGCACGGTGGCAAAGCGGCCGTGGTTGATCGCGTGGTAGTAGGCGTCGAGCGTCTTCGCGTTCTGCGTATGCGTGGCGCCGATCCGACCGATCGCCGAGACGCCCAGGCCGAGCAGATCGCACTCGGGTTGTGTCGTGTAGCCCTGGAAGTTGCGATGCAGGCGGCCCTCGCGCTTGGCGATCGCCAGCGCGTCGTCGGGGCGCGCGAAGTGGTCCATGCCGATGTAGTCGTAGCCCGCCTTATCGAAGGCGGCGATGGCGTTGCCGAGCATCACCATGCGCGCAGCGCCGTCGGGCAGATCAGCACTGACGATGCGCCGCTGCGGCTTGAAGCGCTCCGGCAGGTGCGCGTAACCGTAGAGCGCGATGCGATCGGGTGCGATCGCGATCACGCGCGCGATGGTCCGGGTAAAGGTCTTCGGTTGCTGCTTGGGCAGGCCGTAGATCAGATCGACGTTGATCGACGCGAATCCGATCTCGCGAGCGCTCTTCACCAGCGCCTCGACCTGCTCGAACGGCTGCACGCGGTGCACCGCCTGCTGCACCTCGGGGTCGAAGTCCTGCACCCCGAAGCTGATGCGGTTGAAGCCGAGCGTGGCCAGGTGTTGCAGACGCGCCGGCGTCGCCGTGCGTGGATCGACTTCGATCGAGCATTCGGCATCGGGCGCGAGGTCGAAAGCCAGGCCGATCGCGGCCATCAGGCGCGACAGCTCGGCATCGGAGAGGAACGTCGGTGTGCCGCCGCCGAAATGCAATTGCGTCACCCGCTGGCGCACGCCGAGCGCTTGCGTGTGCAACCCCATCTCCCGCTCCAGCGCATCGAGATACTCCGCGGCGCGTTCGTGGTGACGAGTCACCACCTTGTTGCAGGCGCAGTAGAAGCAGACCGACTCGCAGAACGGCAGGTGCACATACACCGCCAGCGGCGGCGCGGCGTTGACGCGCGCCAGCGCCGCACGCGCGGCCAGCGCTTGTTCGTAGTGCGTGCTGGTGTAGCCCTCGTGAAAACGATCAGCGGTCGGGTAGGAGGTGTAACGGGGGCCGTTGGTGTCGAGGCGGCGCAAAAGGTCGGGGGTGAAGACGGCGGTGCTCATCGGCGCACTGTGCATGCCGGGCCGTCCGGGCGCTTTGATCCGCATCAGACGCGCTTGGCGCGCCTGGCGCCGGCTTCTGTCACGAGGCCGGAGGCTGCAATGCCGACGCTGACGAAATCACCTGGACGGTGGTAAAGCGAATTTGGCACTGGCTGGTCCATGCGTCCGGCCCTACCGCAAGGCGGCTGTCCGGGCCGGCGCGGCGGACGTCAGCAGTGCAGCGATTCTGTTGAAAAACTCGATTCAGTCGTGCAGACGTCGGAGGTCCAGTTGCAGGTCGAAAGCCGCGCTCGTCGCATCGATCGCCCTCAGAGTCACGCAAACACTCGGGGGCGCAATTTCGATCACAGTTGGTCCCGCGGGGTGCTGAACGAAGTGACGCCGCCTCATAGGCGAGATTTGCTTGGCGAGAGCGGGCACATTCGAGTCTTTCAACAGAATCCAGCGGTTGCTGACAGTGGCTGCGGTACGCGCGATGTCGGCGCGTTGCTCTGGAGTCAAGACCACTGCACGCGCATTGCCGCCACGCTTGCCAGCGACGCGGGTGGCCTTTACCTTCGCGCTCTCTACTGTTGTCGGCGTGTCGCCGGTGAGTTCGTCCAAGATGCGCTTGGCAGCTTGGTTCGCGTCTGCGGTCTTGCTTGAACGAGTAGGCATCCGATCACACTAGCATGACCTACTTACCGCCTTCAAGCGCGGCCAAATTCAGACTGAGACACTACCCGAAATTTCGTATCGCCACTTCTGGCGGCGATGCGCGTCTCTGATTTATAGAACGACTGGTGTGACCGAGGAGTGACACGCAGCAAACATGCCGCTAGCGTCGCCGTCAAGGCGGAGTAATCTCAACGCGCGTGATCCCCATCTTCGCGTCTAACCCAGCTTGCCTGAAGGCCGCCAGCGCGGCCTCACCCGAGTCGGGCAGCAGTTCGACGTCGACTATGAAGGTCTTGCCAAGCTGATACTGACGCGGCATCAGGTCACCGGCTTTCAAGCTAGATGCCAAGGCGTCAGCGGCCTGCCTGGGCTTGGCGTCCTGGCGCTTTACCAGAATGAACTCGCCACGCATGGTGGGTGGCTCGTCGTAGTAGATCTCGTCGCTAGCAATACGAGGCACCAGCAACACGGCTACCAGGACGGCTGCCGCGAGCGCGGCGGTTCCTTGCCAAAAGCGCCGCCGCGAGCGCGCCGGAGCGTCCAGCAACCCCTCACGTTTGAGCCGAAACTGCAGGCGCTGCCACTGCCGTTCTTCCTCTTCCGCCGTGGTGGCGGCCGCGATAGTGGGATCGGCTTCGGCCGCGGCACGCTCGGTGGCCAGCGCCCGGCGCAACGCGTCGGCTTCTCGCAATGCAGCACCGTCCTTGACGTCGACAAGCTTGCCCCCCAGCCGATCGAACCACTGCTGATCCGAATCACTGAACTGTGGCGTGTCGTCGTCTTTACCAGAGGCTGTCATGGCGGCAGGTTTGTCAGTTTGAGAGTAGCTCGAAACAGGGCTTCAGGAAGGGTTCGAGCTTTTTCCTGACTTGCGACAGGAACGTGCGAGTGGCCGTCTCGGTGCGCCCGAGGAACTGAGCCAGCTCTGCAATGCCCCAGCCTTCAAGGTCGCGCAATTGCACGGCCATCGCTCCCTCGTCGTGCATGCGCGCATAGCGCTGAAGTCCACGATGCACGCAATCGTCTAACGAGTTGCCAGAGACCGAGATGTTTGGCATCTCGGCGCTCTGCGCTACTTCGGACTCGCTCTCCAGGTCGTCACCCATCGCGTCCTCGCGATTCCGATAGAGCTTGCGCATGTTGTCAACCCAGAGATGGCGCGCGATAGCCCAGATCCAACTTGAGGGGTTCAGTCCCTGCTCAAACGCAGCTGCGTGCCTCGCGACGCGTATCCACAGGTCCTGCAGCAAGTCTTCGGCATCGGCGCGCCCCATGCCGCGGCGGATACAGAACGTCAACACCTTCGGCCTGTAGACGTGAATCAACTGCCGCAACGCACGCGAACCCGCCTCCCCTCGCAACGCAATCTGCTGCACCCATGCCGCCTCTCGCTGGCGCCGCTCTGGCGAATCGGCTTGCGCGGCGGACTTCTGGGCACCGGGCTCAGCCATTCGCGACTGCCCTCTCCGCCCGATCGGCATGCCCGTTGACCAAGCGGCCGCAGGCGAGTCCGGATGTTTTGTCATCGCAGCCCTCACACGGCGGACCGCTGTCCGTATCCCGCATCGAGCGCTCACCCACGACGGTCCTCGCGGCCGGCAAGTCATCTCCACGCAGCACGGCTTCACGTCGTGAGGTGTAGGGGCGGTGAGCTTCTGCGAGGTCGTTTTCCAAAACGCCTTTGCAGGAGAAATTCATGCGTTCACTTTCCCAGTTCGTCCCCACCATCGGCCGGACATCGGTAGGACTCATCCTGGTTGCCAGCGGAGCCGCGCTCGCAGCGCCAGCCACCGCTAAGCCTTCCCCGGCAACAGCCGCACCGGCACTCAAGACGCCGAACCACACGCCTACGCTACAGCCGGGCAGCGGTAACGGCACACTACGGATCGGAGGCAACACTCCATCGTCGAGAGGCATCGACCGCGCGGTCACCTCCCAGCCCGGAAGCGGTAACGGCACATTGAGCTCAACGCCGACCACGCCTGCATCGAAGTAGCCGGCGCGCGTTCCTGACCACCCTTGCGCAACCGCGCAAGGGTGGTCTCGAAGCTGCGGCCCCCGCGTCATGCCGGGGGCAGCTCAGTTTGCGCCGCGAGGACCCGGCGGTTGACCGGATTGCGCGCCAGAAACGCGTCACGCCGCGCCGGCGGCACACGCGGTAGCGCACGCTCCAATGTCCAGTCTCGCGCGAGCGCAAGACACTCTTGGGCGGGAACTCGCTGGCCATCGCGCTCGAAAGCGCGAGCGAGCGTGTACCAGCCCTCTGGTGGATAGGTCTTGGCGCTCATGCCCAAAGCGATCCATGGCATCAGTTCCTGCGCAAGGCGTGCTGCCAGCGATCGAGCCTCGGGCTTGTCGATGTCGCCGAGGCGAGCGACCTCGCGCAGCATCAACAGCCGCGCGTTGCCACGCAGCCCCAGTCGCTCGAACTCAGCGCGCACTGGTCGCAGTCGCTCCACCACAGCCCTGGCCTCTCCCTGATACGACCACTCGATCCAGGCCGAGTTGACGACAGGCAGATCGGGGTACCGCTGCATCAGTGCGCCCAGGCGCTCAAGGTGAACTGCACCGCTGTCCCCATCCATCTCGTCAGCGCGCGCGAGCAACAACTCAGCCTGCATGCGGCGGCCCGGGATGGTGTCGTCGGGCAACTCGCTAACCACAGCGCGCGCGGCGCCGCTGTCCCCCAACGTGAGCCAAAGCGTGGCCAAGGCGATCCGGCTCTGGCCGCGCAGGTTGGTGCGCGACCGCTCGCTGCTCAGGCGCACCGCTTCGGTCAATGCCTCGATCGCCTCTGTGAACTCGCCAAGGTATGCCGCGCTGTTGCCCAGCACCACGAGGTTGATGCAAGCCAGCGGGCTCTCCTCTGCGAAAGCCATGTCCACGAAACGCCGTCGTGCGCGCAGCGCCCACTCTCGGCTTGCAGGCACATCGCCGACGGAGGCTAGCGTGGCCGCGATGTCGGCCGCCGCGGTGGCAGCCTCCGTCTGATCCCCCAATGCATCGGCAAGGCGAAGTCCCTCGTGATGCGCTTGTACGGACTCCTCAAGCCTGCCAGCGGTGTAGAGCACATAGGCGTGAGAACGAGCGACCCGCTGTTCCTGCACCTTCAAGCCGGCGGCGCGCGCCACGGCTGCAGCTTGCTCTTCGACTTCTACGCCTTCTTGCGCACGCCCGCTCTGCGCCAGCGCCATGCCATGCAAACACAAGGCGTCGCTCAATGCAGCGGGTTGCGACTGGGCCTGCTGCATCGCAGCCTCCGTGTCTCCAAGCGCCTCGCTGCCCCGATCGAGGTCGATCAGGGCCTCTGCGCGGATCAGCAAGCATTGCAGCCGCTGTGCCGGGGTACGTGCCTGCGACTGCAGAGCCGGTAGCAATTCCAAGCCTGCGGCTGGCCCTTGGCGGAGCATGACGCTGTAGAACACAGCGGCGCGGGCTTCAAATTCGCTGTTCGAATCTTCCGCGCGTCGGTAGCAGTCGGCAGCGCGCTCAAGCAGTTCGACCTCTTCGACCAGGCGGCCCGCCTGGCGTGCGGCAGCCGCCGCGGCGAACCAACTCCGTCCCGCCTCGCCCCAGCGTTCGGCCGCCTGCCAATGGGCCGCGACACGACCGGGCGCGACGCCTTCGTCCTCGGCCAGCAGGGCGGCCAACGCTGCGTGCAAGACACGACGCAGTGCGCTAGGCACCAGACGCAGGGCGCTGTCTTGCACAAGGTCGTGGGCAAATCGCTCGCCGGTGAGAACGTTGGCTGCCTCCAGTTGCGTCCAGGCCTGCGTCAGCTCTATCGGCTTGCAGCTCAGCAGCCTCGCCGCTCGCTCGGCCGTCAGATCCGCACCAGCCACGGCCGCCACGTGCAGCAGTTCAGTGCAACCGTCGGGCAGGGCCCGAAGCCGACGCTCAAGCAAGTCCTGCACGGTGGTCGGAACGGGCAGTGCTTGGTCCACCAGGTTTTGCCCGTGCAGGAAGACCTCCTTCAAAGTTTCCAGGGTGAACAGGGGGTGGCCGCCGGCGTGAGCGAAGAGTCGGGCGCCCAACCCATGGGCAGCGAAGGCCTCAACACCAACCGACCGCACAAGCTGCTCGACATCATTCCGCTTGAGCGGTGCCACCTCAATGCGTTCAGGACGATGCGAGTCATCGAGCCACGCTCGCAGCGTGTCCGCATGGGGGTTCGCATGCAGAGGTCGGCTGGCATAGCCGAAACGCAGGTCCGCCAGTTGGGAACTGGCAGACAGCCAGCGCAGGGCGTCCAAGGTGGCGGCGTCGGCAAAGTGCAGGTCATCGACCAGCAGCGCACCAAGACCGGACGAGACCGCAGCCTGGAGGACGCTCTCTGTGGCCTGCCACAGCCTCACTTCGCGGGACGGCACTGTGGGCGCAGGTCCGAACGCAGGCTCGATGCGGGCGAGTTCGGCGCGGGTTGCTTCTTCGATGGGTGTGGTCACCAGGGGCAGCACGCACCGCACCAGGCGCGCCAGCAAGGCATACGGTGTCTGCGCATCGCCGGGCCGGCTGCGGTCCATGCGTGCTGCGGGTTGAGTCTGCAGAAGGTCGCTCAGCAATCGTGTCTTGCCAATGCCCGCGTCGCCCATCAACAGGAACGCGCGCCCTGCCGACCACGCCCGTGTCATAGCGCTCCATTCGCGCTCGCGGCCCACACGCAACGGCGGACGCACCAGGCTCACCGGCACCACCAACGGCGCCGACGGGGCTACATGCTCAGCCTGTTCGATCTCGTGGAGAAGCTGCAGCGTTTCAGCCGCAGGGCGCAAACCTGCTTCTTCGCGCAGCAGCGCCTCGAAGCGCTCGAAGGCCGCTATCGCCGCACTCCGGTCGCCACGCAGATAGTGAAGCCGCATCAGGCGCCGCCAAGCATGTTCCATCAGCGGCGCAAGTTCAATGATGCGCTCTGCGACGCGCAGCGAACGAGCCAACTCGCCCCGCTCCTGCAGTGCTGCCGCGTGCCCAGCCAACAGGTCGGCTCGCGTACGTCGCAATCGCTCGCGTTGTGCGAGCAACCAATCCTCCAGAAAGTCGTTGTCTCCGAACTCACAACCGGCGAGAAGATCTTGTGCGCCCAAAAGGACGTCCGGCTCCAACTGGTTCAGCGATTGCAGATCGCAGCGCACCCCATCCTGAAGTCGGACCGAGTCTCCTGTGTCGACGATGGGATGGCCGATGCGCTCGCGCAGCCTTTTGATGCGCTGGCGGATCCTGGCGGCCGCTGCCCGAGTATCCGGACCAGGCGACAGACGGCCAACCAACTCGTCGCGTGCTTGGGGCCCTTCGATCGCGAGCAGCGCGACGAAGGCCGCGTCAGGTGCCGCCAAGCGCCCCTCTGCATTGTCCGTG
>JANOEG010000586.1:0-3697 GCA_031413095.1 Burkholderiales bacterium
CGACAAGCCACGCATCATCGTCGCGGTGATGGTCGACGAGCCCAGCGCCGGCAAGCACTACGGCGGCGCCGTCGCCGCGCCGGTGTTTTCGCGCGTCGTCGCGCAGACGCTGCGCGCGCAAGGCGTGCCGCCGAACATCGATGTGAAGCCGCAGATCGTCGCCGGACCTGCGGTGGTGGAAAACTTCTGATGGCCGTCACCGCCCTCAAGTCCCCCGAAGCGGCTGCGCGCTGGTTGCGCGCGTGGGTGACGGGCACGCTCGTCACCGACAGTCGCAAGGTCACGCCGGGCGATGCGTTCATTGCCTGGCCAGGGCAGGCGGTCGATGGCCGCCGCTTCGTAACGGCTGCGTTGGCGGCCGGAGCGACGACCTGCGTCGTCGAGCACGACGGTCTCGACGCGTATGGCTTCAACGACGCGCGCATCGCTTCCTTGCCCAACCTGAAGGGCGACGCTGGCGTCATCGCCGATGCGTTCTTCGACCACCCGAGCGCCGCACTCGACATGCTCGCTGTGACCGGAACCAACGGCAAAAGCTCCACGGCGTGGTGGTGTGCGCAGGCGCTGACGCTGCTCGGCCGCCGCGCCGGTGTGGTCGGCACGCTCGGGATCGGCGAACCTCCGTTGCCTGGACGCGAGTCGCAGATCGAGTACACGGGGCTGACGACGCCCGACCCGGTGAAGCTGCACAGCGAGTTGCAGCGCTTCGTCGGCGAAGGCTTTGCGGCCTGTGCGATCGAGGCTTCGTCAATCGGCATTGAGGAGCAGCGCCTGGCCGGCATGCGCATCACAGTGGCGATGTTCACCAACTTCACGCGCGACCACCTCGACTACCACGGCTCGATGGAAGGGTATTGGGTCGCCAAGCGCAAGTTGTTCTCATGGCCAGGGCTGAAGGCGGCCGTGCTCAACATCGACGACCCGCGCGGCGCCGATCTGGCGCGCGAGTTCTCGCAGGCGCTGGCGCCGAATCCGCTCGACATGTGGACTGTGTCGGCCGAGCGCGAGGCGCGGTTGGTGGCGCGCGACATTGGCTACAGCGACGGTGGCTTGTCTTTCATGCTGCACGAAGGATCGAGCAGTGCAGCGGTGAAGAGCACGCTGATCGGCGACTACAACGCGCACAACCTGCTCGGTGTGCTGGCGGCGCTGCGTGCGCTCGGCGTGCCGCTGGCCGAGGCCGTGGCCGTGGTGCCGCAACTCACTGCCGTGCCCGGCCGCATGCAACGTGTCGGCGAAGGTGTCGATGCACCGCAGATCGTCGTCGACTACGCGCACACGCCCGACGCGTTGGAAAAAGTGCTCGGTGCGCTGAGGCCGCTGGCGGTGGCGCGTGGCGGTCAACTCGTTTGTGTGTTCGGCTGCGGCGGCGACCGCGATGCGACGAAGCGGCCTTTGATGGGCGCGATCGCTGCGCACGGCGCGGACCGTGTCATCGTCACCAGTGACAACCCACGCAGCGAAGACCCAATGGCGATCATCGCCGGCATCGTCTGTGGCATCGATGACCGTTCGCGCACTGCTGTCGCCCCAGACCGCCGCGCCGCCATTGCGAAGGCAGTGGTTGAAGCTTCACCATGCGACGTGATCGTGCTCGCCGGCAAGGGGCATGAGGACTATCAGGAAATTGCCGGTGTGCGGCAGCCGTTCTCGGATGTGACCGAAGCGACGCAGGCACTGATGCAAAGGGGCGCCGGGCGCCGGGCCGCCCCAAGCCCGGCACACCCCTCGGGGGGCGGGCGCGCAGCGCCCTCGGGGCCAACAGGTACTTCGCGATGATGACGCTGGCCCAAGCGCACGCGATGTTGCCAAACTCAATGCTGGTTGGCGATGGCGCGCTGGAGATCACACGCGTGCACAGCGACACGCGCACGCTGCAACCGGGCGACCTGTTCGTGGCACTCAAAGGCGAACGCTTCGACGCGCACGACAAGCTCGGTGAAGCCAAAGCCAAGGGTGCCGTTGCAGCACTGGCACAACGCGGCCTCACCGAGGCTGGCTTGCCGGGCGTGCAAGTGGCCGACTCCGAGCGAGCCCTGCAGGACCTGGCTCGCGCCTGGCGCGCCCGTCACCACCTGCCGCTGATAGCAGTCACCGGCAGCAACGGCAAGACGACAGTGACGCAGATGATCGCGTCGATCCTGCGCGCCTGGCATGGCGACGGCGCGTTCGCGACGGTGGGCAACTTCAACAACCACATCGGCGTGCCGCTGACGCTGTTGCGCCTGCGCCAGGACGATGCGCTGTGGCACCGCGCCGGTGTGGTCGAGCTTGGCATGAACCACCCGGGTGAGATCGGCCTGCTGGCCAAGATCGCGCAGCCGACGATCGCGCTGGTCAACAACGCGCAGCGCGAGCACCAGGAATTCATGGCCACGGTCGAAGCCGTGGCGCGCGAGAACGGCGCGGCGATCGAAGCACTCGGCGCTGCCGGCACGGCGATCTTCCCGGCCGACGACGCGTTCACGTCGCTGTGGTTGTCAATGGCGGGCTCGCGGCCGCACATGACCTTTGCCTTGAAAGGCGAGGCCGATGTGACTGCCGAGTCGATGTGGCTCGATGACCATTGGGCGCTGACGCTGCACACGCCCGCTGGCGCGGTGCCGGTGATGCTGCGTATGGCCGGCGTGCACAACGCGAAAAACGCGTTGGCCGCGGCGACCTGCGCGCTCGCTGCCGGTGCGCCGCTGGCGGCGATCCGCAAAGGCCTGGAGAGTTTCGAGCCGGTCAAGGGCCGTTCGCAACTGAAGGCGATCACGCTGCACGGCAAGAGCGTGGCGCTGATCGACGACAGCTACAACGCGAATCCGGATTCGGTGCGCGCTGCGATCGACGTGCTGGCAACCTTGCGCGCGCCGCGTGCGCTGTTGCTCGGCGACATGGGCGAGGTGGGCCAGCGTGGCCCCGAGGTCCACGCCGAGGTCGGCGCCTACGCCAAGGAGCGTGGCATCGAGCAGTTCTGGTGTGCCGGCGCCCTGTGTACTCATGCCGCCAAAGCGTTTGGCGCCGCGGCGCGGCACTTCGCCGACACATCGGCTCTGGTGGCTGGGCTCGGCGAGTTGCCCGGCGTTGCATCGCTGCTCGTCAAAGGCTCACGCTTCATGCAGATGGAGCGTGTGGTGCAGGCCTTGCAGGAGAAAAACTAAAAATGCTGCTCAGCCTCGCCCAATGGTTGCAGTCGATGTACCCGGAAGCCCTGGGCTTCCTGCGCGTCTTCCAGTTCCTCACCTTCCGCGCCGTGCTCGCTGCGATGACGGCGCTGTTGATTGGCCTCGCGTTCGGGCCGTGGGTGATCCGCCGCCTCGCCGAGTTGAAGATCGGTCAGCCGATCCGCGAGTACGGCATGCAGACGCATCTGGCCAAGCGCGGCACGCCGACGATGGGCGGTGCGCTGATCCTGATGGCCATCGGCGTTTCGACCGTGTTGTGGTTCGACTGGAGCAACCGTTTTGTCTGGGTGGTGATGCTCGTCACTTTCGGTTTCGGCGCCATCGGCTGGGTCGATGACTGGCGCAAGGTGGTGGAAAAGAATCCGCGCGGCCTCGCCTCGCGCTGGAAATATTTCTGGCAATCGGTGATCGCCGCCGCCATCGCCGCCTGGCTGGCCTGGTCGGCGCATCTGCCGGCGCAGACCGAGCTGATCGTGCCGTTCTTCAAGCACATCGTGATGCCGCTCGGCGTCGCCGGCTTCGTCGTG
>JANOEG010000587.1:0-4664 GCA_031413095.1 Burkholderiales bacterium
GGGCGGTCAGGGCCACGGCCACGCGGCGCGCCCATCGGCGGACGATCGCCACCCGGACGGTCACCGCGCGGGCCGCGACGCGGGCCACGACGATCGTCTTCACCCGGCGGCGGGGCCACAGGCGCTTCGCCCACACCCAGACGGTCGCCACGATAGACCCAGCACTTGACGCCGATGACGCCATACGTCGTCTTGGCCTCCGAGAATCCGTAGTCGATGTCGGCCTTGAGCGTATGAAGCGGCACGCGGCCTTCGCGGTACCACTCGCAGCGTGCGATTTCGATACCGTTCAGGCGGCCCGACGACATGATCTTGATGCCCTGCGCGCCCAGGCGCATCGCGTTCTGCATCGCACGCTTCATCGCGCGGCGGAACATGATGCGCTTTTCGAGCTGCTGCGTGATGCTGTCGGCGATCAGCTGTGCGTCGATTTCCGGCTTGCGGATCTCTTCAATGTTCACCGCCACCGGCACGCCCAGGCGCTTGGCCAGTTCGAGCTTCAGCGCTTCGATGTCCTCGCCCTTCTTGCCGATGACGACACCCGGGCGCGCCGAGTAAATCGTGATGCGCGCGTTCTTGGCCGGACGCTCGATGAGGATGCGCGCAACCGCGGCGTTCTTCAGCTTCTTCTTCAGATAGTCGCGAACGTTCAGGTCTTCGGCCAGCATCTGGCTGAAGTTGCGGTTGTTGGCGAACCAGCGCGACGACCAGGCACGGGTGACCGGAAGACGGAAACCGATCGGATGGATCTTTTGTCCCATGTGCTTATTCCTGTCGTCAGTTGCCGACGGTGACGTAGATGTGGCAGGTGCCCTTGCTGATGCGGTTGCCGCGGCCCTTGGCGCGTGCGGAGAAACGCTTCAGCGTGGTGCCTTGCTCGACGTAGATGGTCTTGACCTTCAACTCGTCGATGTCGGCGCCGTCGTTGTGCTCGGCATTGGCAATGGCGCTGTCGAGCGCCTTCAGCACGATGCCGGCGGCCTTCTTCTGCGTGAACTTCAGGATGTCGCGGGCCTGATCGACCTTCTTGCCGCGGATCAGGTCGGCAACGAGCCGGCCCTTGTCCACCGACAAGCGCACGCCGCGAACGATTGATTGCGTTTCCATGGTGTTCGTGGCCATCCTTTATTTCTTCGCGGCCTTCTTGTCGGCCGGGTGGCCTTTGAAGGTGCGTGTCTGCGCAAACTCGCCGAGCTTGTGGCCGACCATCTGGTCGGTCACGTACACGGGCACATGCTGCTTGCCGTTGTGCACGGCGATCGTCAGGCCGATGAACTCGGGCAGGATCGTCGAGCGGCGCGACCAGGTCTTGATCGGCTTCTTGTCCTTGATGGCCGCCGCGCGCTCGACTTTGGCGCGCAGGTGACCATCGATGAACGGGCCTTTTTTCAGGGAACGTGTCATGTCGGCCTCTTAATCACTTCTTGCGCCGCGAGACGATGAACGTCTGCGTGCGCTTGTTCTTGCGGGTGCGATAACCCTTGGTCATCGTGTTCCACGGCGACACCGGCACCTGGCCCTCGCCGGTGCGGCCTTCGCCGCCGCCGTGCGGGTGGTCCACCGGGTTCATGGCCACGCCGCGCACCGTCGGGCGGATGCCCTTCCAGCGCTTGGCGCCAGCCTTGCCGTATTGGCGCAGGCTGTGCTCTTCGTTGCTGACCTCGCCGATCGTGGCGCGGCAGTCGATGTGCACACGGCGCACTTCACCCGAGCGCAGCCGCAGCTGCGCGTAGATGCCTTCGCGCGCCATCAGCGTCACCGAGGCGCCGGCCGACCGCGCCATCTGCGCACCCTTGCCGGGCAGCATCTCGATGCAATGGATGATCGAGCCCACCGGGATGTTGCGGATCGGCAGCGTGTTGCCGGCTTTGATCGGCGCTTCGGAGCCGCTGACCACCGTCGAGCCGACTTCCAGGCTGCGCGGCGCGATGATGTAGCGGCGCTCGCCGTCGGCGTAGCACAGCAGCGCGATGTGCGCCGTGCGGTTCGGGTCGTACTCGATGCGCTCGACCTTGGCCGGAATACCGTCCTTGGTGCGCTTGAAATCAACGACACGGTAATGGTGCTTGTGACCACCGCCCTTGTGGCGGATCGTGATGTGGCCGTTGTTGTTGCGGCCCGCATTCTGGATCTGCGGCTCGAGCAGCGACGCTTCCGGCTTGCCCTTGTGCAGGTGCTTGTGCACCACCTTGACCACGGCACGGCGGCCGGGCGAAGTGGGTTTGACTTTGACGACAGCCATTTAAGCGGCCTCCCCGGAGAAGTTCAGCTCGTGACCCTTCTTGAGGGACACGTAGGCCTTCTTGATGTGGTCGCGACGGCCCATCGACTTGCCGAATTTCTTTTCCTTGCCGCGCTGGTTGATCGTGCGCACAGCATCGACTTCGACCTTGAACATCAGCTCAACGGCGGCCTTGATTTCGGGCTTGGTCGCATCGCGCAGCACCTTGAACAGCACCTGGTTGTGCTTCTCGGCAACGGCGGTGGCCTTTTCGCTCACGATCGGCTCGACGAGCACTTGCGCCAGGCGGCTCTCGTCGAACTTTGTCGGTTGGGGTCTGAAGGCGGCGCTCATGAATACATCTCCTTCAACTGCTCGATCGCGCCCTTGGTCATCAACACCTTCTTGTAGAAGACGAGTGACAGCGGATCGGCATAACGCGGCTCGACGATAAGCACGTTGGCGAGATTGCGCGAAGCCAGCAGCAGGTTCTCATCGACCGTGTCGGCAATCACGAGCACCGAATCGAGGCCCATGCCCTTCAACTTCGCGGCCAGCAGCTTGGTCTTCGGCGACTCGACCGTGATGGAGTCGATCACCGCCAGGCGGCCGTCGCGCGCGAGCTGCGACAGGATCGACGCCATGCCGGCGCGGTACATCTTCTTGTTGATCTTCTGCGTGAAGTTCTCGTCCGGCCGATTCGGGAAGATGCGGCCACCACCACGCCACAGCGGCGACGATGTCATGCCGGCGCGGGCGTTGCCGGTGCCTTTCTGACGGAACGGCTTCTTGGTCGAATGCTTGACTTCGCCGCGGTCCAGCTGGGCACGGGTGCCTTGGCGCGCGTTGGCCTGGAAGGCCACCACCACCTGATGCACCAGCGCTTCGTTGTAGTCGCGCGCGAACACGGTGTCCGGCGCATCGACCTTCGACGTGGCCTTGCCCTGTTCGTTGAGGAGCTCGAGTTGCATGGTCAGGCTCCTTTCTTGGCGGCTGCGGTTGCAGCGGCCTTGACCGTGCGGGCCTTGATGGCCGGACGCACGGTGACGAAGCCGTTCTTCGAGCCGGGGACAGCGCCCCTGACCAAGAGCAGCGAGCGCGCTTCATCGACGCGAATCACATCGAGGTTTTGCGTCGTCGTCGTCTCGTCACCCATGTGGCCGGTCATCTTCTTGCCCGGGAATACGCGGCCCGGATCCTGCGCCATCGAGATCGAGCCCGGCACGTTGTGCGAACGGCTGTTGCCGTGCGACGCGCGCTGCGACTTGAAGTTGTGACGTTTGATCGTGCCGGCAAAGCCCTTGCCGATCGACGTGCCCTGCACGTCGACCACCTGGCCAACGGCGAACAACGTCACCGGCACCGTGGCGCCCGGCTTGTACTGCCCGGCGACATCGGCGGTGACGCGGAATTCCTTGAGGATCTCGCCCGCTTCGACACCGGCTTTGGCCAGATGTCCTGCCGCGGGCTTGCTCACGCGCGATGCTTTGCGCGACCCGAAGGTGACCTGAACGGCGCTGTAGCCGTCAGTGGCTTCGGTCTTGACCTGGGTGACGCGGTTGTTCGACACGTCGAGCACCGTCACGGGAACGGCGTCGCCGTCGTCCGTGAAGATGCGCATCATGCCCACCTTGCGCCCCAGCAAACCAAGATGGTTGCTCAGACTCATGTTTTCTCCAATGCTCGACATCGATTGGCCGAGCTGATGAGGTTGGCGGCGCTGATATGGACCAACGCCGCCGCGGAAGCCAGCGAGTTTACTGCAACTTGATTTCGACGTCCACGCCGGCCGGCAGGTCGAGCTTCATCAACGCGTCCACGGTCTTGTCGGTCGGGTCGATGATGTCCATCAGGCGCTGATGCGTGCGGATCTCGAACTGGTCGCGGCTCGTCTTGTTGACGTGCGGCGAGCGCAGGATGTCGAAACGCTGCATGCGCGTCGGCAAGGGCACAGGGCCTTTGACGATGGCGCCGGTGCGCTTGGCGGTATCGACGATCTCGATCGCCGACTGGTCGATCAGCTTGTAGTCGAACGCTTTCAGGCGGATGCGGATTTTCTGTTTGGTGGCCATGTCCGCTTCACTCCATGATCTTTGCAACAACCCCAGCGCCGACGGTGCGCCCGCCCTCACGGATGGCGAAGCGCAGGCCCTCTTCCATCGCGATCGGGTTGATCAGCTTCACAGTGATGCTGACGTTGTCGCCCGGCATGACCATTTCCTTGTCCTTGGGCAGTTCGACCGCGCCGGTCACGTCCGTCGTGCGGAAGTAGAACTGCGGCCGGTAGTTGTTGAAGAACGGGGTGTGTCTTCCGCCTTCTTCCATTGACAGCACGTAGATCTCGGCCGTGAAGTGGGTGTGCGGCTTGACGCTGCCCGGCTTGCAGAGGACCTGGCCGCGCTGCACGTCTTCGCGCTTGGTGCCGCGCAGCAGGATGCCGACG
>JANOEG010000588.1:0-5090 GCA_031413095.1 Burkholderiales bacterium
TTCGGTCCTCAGCAGGAAAAGTCGTTCTCGAGCAGCGGCTGCGTTTTGATCACGCGATCGAGCGCGACCAGCTGTTCGAGCAGCGCCTTCATGTGCTTCAGCGGCACCGCGTTGGGCCCGTCACTCAATGCGTTCGCCGGATCGGGATGCGTTTCCATGAACACACCGGCGACGCCGACGGCGATGGCGGCGCGCGAGAGCACCGGCACGAACTCGCGCTGGCCACCGCTCGTCGTGCCCTGGCCGCCGGGCAACTGCACGCTGTGCGTGGCGTCGAAGACGACGGGTGCGCCCGTCTCGCGCATGATGGCCAGCGAGCGCATGTCCGAGACCAGGTTGTTGTAGCCGAAGCTCGCGCCGCGTTCGCAGGCCATGAAGCGGTCTTCCGACAGGCCTTTTTCTTTGGCCGCCGCACGCGCCTTGTCGATCACATTCTTCATGTCGTGCGGCGCCATGAACTGGCCCTTCTTGATGTTCACCGGCTTGCCGCATTGCGCGACGGTGCGGATGAAATCGGTCTGGCGCGACAAGAAGGCCGGCGTCTGCAGCACATCGACGACGGCGGCGACGGCAGCGACGTCAGCCTCGTTGTGAACGTCGGTGAGGATCGGCACCTTCAACTCGCGCTTGACCTTGGCCAGGATCTCCAGTCCCTTGTCCATGCCCGGTCCGCGAAACGACGTGCCGCTCGAACGGTTCGCCTTGTCGTAGCTCGACTTGAAGATGAACGGGATGCCAAGAGCGGACGTGATCTCTTTCAACCGGCCGGCCACGTCCATCTGCAACTGCTCGCTTTCGACGACGCAAGGCCCGGAGATCAGGAAGAACGGCTTGTCGATGCCGACATCGAATCCGCACAGCTTCATGCAACAACTTTCACTTGCGGCGTGCTCGTGCGCACCGATTGATGATCGAGCGCCGCCTTCACATAGTGTTTGAACAGCGGGTGCCCGTCCCATGGCGTGCTCTTGAACTCGGGATGGAACTGCACGCCGACGAACCAAGGGTGGGTGTCTTGCGGCAGCTCGACGATCTCGGTGAGCTTGTCGCTCTGCGTGATCGCGCTGATAACCAAACCCGCCTGCTGCAGACGCTCAAGGTAATGTGTGTTGGCCTCGTAGCGGTGGCGGTGGCGCTCGGTGACCACGCCGCCGTAGATCTGGTGCGCCAGCGTGCCGGGTTTCACGTCCGAGCTTTGCGCGCCAAGGCGCATCGTGCCGCCGAGGTCCGACGTGGCATCGCGCTTCTGGATCGAGCCGTCGCGGTCTTGCCACTCGTCGATCAGCGCGATCACAGGGTGCGGCGTGGCCGGCTCGAACTCGGTGCTGTTGGCGCCGGCCAACCCGGCAAGGTGGCGTGCGACTTCGATCGTCGCCACCTGCATGCCCAGACAGATGCCGAGGTAAGGGATGTTGTTTTCGCGCGCGTACTTGGCAGCAAGGATCTTGCCTTCGACACCGCGCTTGCCGAAGCCGCCGGGCACCAGCACCGCGTCGAAGCGAGCGAGCTGGCTCGCATTTTGCTCCGTCAGCGTTTCCGCATCGACATATTCGATCTTGACGCGCGAGTGGTTGTGGATGCCGGCATGGCGCAGCGCCTCGTTGAGCGACTTGTAGGAATCGGACAGGTCCGTGTACTTGCCGCACATCGCGATCGTGACTTCGCGCTGCGGGTGCAGCTCTTCGTGCACCAGCGTGTCCCAGCGCCGCAGGTCGGCTGGTTTGGTCAGCAGTTGCAGCTTCATGCAGATCTGCTCGTCCAGGCCCTGTTCGTGCAGCACACGCGGCACCTTGTAGATCACGTCCACATCAGGCATCGAGATCACGCCGTGCATAGGCACGTTGGTGAACAGGCTGATCTTCTCGCGCTCGTCGTCCGGGATGTAGCGGTCGGCGCGGCACAGCAGCGCGTCGGGCTGGATGCCGATCTCGCGCAGCTTCTGCACCGTGTGCTGCGTCGGCTTGGTTTTCAACTCACCAGCGGCCTGGATGAACGGAACGTAGGTGAGGTGCACGAAGGCGAAGTTGGTGGCGCCGAGCTTCAGGCTCATCTGTCGCACCGCTTCGAGGAAGGGCAGCGATTCGATGTCGCCCACCGTGCCGCCGATCTCGACGATGGCCACGTCCACCGGCTGCGCGTTCGCGCCCTTCAGTACGAATTCCTTGATCTCGTTGGTGACGTGCGGGATCACCTGCACCGTCTTGCCGAGGTAGTCGCCGCGGCGCTCCTTCTCCAACACGGCCTTGTAGATCTGGCCCGAGGTGAAGTTGTTGCTGCGGCGCATGCGCGTTGTGATGAAGCGCTCGTAGTGGCCGAGGTCGAGGTCGGTTTCCGCGCCGTCGTCGGTGACGAAGACCTCGCCGTGCTGAAACGGACTCATCGTGCCCGGATCGACGTTCAAGTACGGATCGAGCTTGATGAGGGTGACTTTGAGGCCCCGCGATTCGAGGATCGCGGCCAGGGAGGCCGACGCGATGCCCTTGCCGAGTGAGGACACCACACCGCCGGTGACGAAGACAAACTTGGTCATGTCGTTCGGCACTGCGAAGAAGGCATGTTTTCGCTCGTGCCCAGGTGGTGAAAACCAATTATAGGCATCGCCATCTGCGTGCTCGAAAGGCTTACATCGACGCGATGGCGCGCAGCACCGCAGCGGCGGTTTCATCGGGATGCTCCATCGGCAACAGATGGGTGCCGGGCAGAGTCCAGAAGCGCTCGCCGACAAGGCGCCGCGTCGCTTCGAGGCCAGCCTGCCGCGCTTCGACCGAGCGCTCGCCACCGATGTAGGCCACGGGGCATTGCAGCCGGTGGCGCTGCAGCAGCGTGCCGAGGTGGTGCGGCACCGTTTCGTAGATGCGGGCCTCGATGCTGCGATCGAAATCGAGTTGCCATTCTTCGCCGTCGGCGGCGAAGGTGCTGGCCACATAGTCGCCCAACACGCGCGGATCCCAGCGGGCGAACACGGCCTTGCGCTCGAAGTGCTCGAGCACCGCTGCGCGCGAAGGCCAGCGGTAGCGCCGTGTGCGGGCCACGCGGCCGGGCGTGATGCGTGGCGCCAGCCCGGCCGCCTTGGCCATGCGCCAGGTGTGCGCGCGCCAGCCGGCCACCACCGGTGAGTCGAGAAGCACGACGCCGCGCGCGATCTGTGGCCGCTTGCTGGCAGCCAGCAGGCTGACCATGCCGCCCAGCGAGTGGCCGACCAGCCACGCAGGCTCGCTGGCATGGGCTGCGACGAAGTCGAGCAACTGATCGCGCAGGTGCGGCCAGTTGTTCGTTACCGGAAAACGCGGGTCATGGCCGAAGCGCGGCAAGGCTTGCACGTCGAAGCCGGCATTGCGCCAGGCGTCGAACAACACGCGGTAGACGCCGGCGGGGAAGCTGTTGGCGTGCGAGAAGACGATGACGCCAGCCACTCAGACGATCTTCTGGTCGACGTCGCCGATCTTTTTCATCGGCGGGAAGCGCTTGCTCGGCACGAGCAGCGGGTGATTCGCCTGGCCGACACCCCACTGCGGCTCGTCGATGTTCTCGAAGACGCGGTGCAGTTTTTCTCCCCAGGTGCTGCGGATGAACTGGAAGTAAGGGTTGTGCTCGTCGATGCAGACGAAGTCGTCGCTCTGCAACTGGCCAGCGCGATAGACCAGCAGATCGAGCGGCAGACCGACGGAGAGGTTGGACTTCAGCGTCGAGTCCATCGACACCAGCGCGCACTTGGCGGCTTCGTCGAGCGGCGTCGCGGTGGTGATCACGCGATCGAGGATCGGTTTGCCGTACTTGCTCTCGCCGATCTGGAAATACGGCGTCTCGCGCGTGGCTTCGATGAAGTTGCCTGGCGAATAGACTAGGAACATGCGCATCGCCTCGCCGCCGATCTGGCCGCCGAGGATGAAGCTGGCGTTGAAGTCGATGCCAGAAGCCTTGAGCGCCGGGCCGTCCTGCGCATAGACGCGGCGCACCGTGCTGCCGAGCACGCGCGCAGCGTCGAACAGGCTCGCGCAGTTCCAGATCGTCAAACCTTCTGCGCCGTCCTTGCCGGCGTCGATCTTCTCCACCTGCAGCAACTCGCGCACCGATTGCGACACCGACAGGTTGCCCGCCGACAGCAGCACCATGAAGCGCTCGCCGGGGCGCTCGTAGATCATCATCTTGCGAAAGCTGGCAATGTGATCGAGGCCGGCGTTGGTGCGTGAATCCGAGAGGAAGACCAAGCCTGTTTCGAGGCGGATGCCGATGCAGTACGTCATGGTTGGAGCTTTTTGAGTCTGTAGAGGGCGTCTAGGGCTTCGCGGGGAGAGAGGCTATCAGGGTCCAGATCGGCCAGCGCGTCTTCGACCGCCGAGGGCGGTGCGGCCGGCACCGCTGCCGGTGCGGCAAACAGATCGATCTGCGCATCGGCATCGCGCTGCTGCGATTCGAGCGCATCGAGCGCTGCGCGGGCCTGGCGCACGATCGCCGCCGGCATGCCGGCCAGGCGCGCCACCTGCACGCCGTAGCTCTTGCTCGCCGGGCCGGGCTGCACGTCATGCAGAAAGACGATGTCCTTGCCCGCGCCTTCGGCAGCGCTGACATGCACGTTGAGCGCGCCGGCATGTTTTTCCGGGAACGCGGTGAGTTCGAAATAGTGCGTGGCAAACAGCGTGAAGGCGCGGTTCCTGTCGTGCAGGTGCGTGGCGATCGCGCCCGCAAGTGCGAGGCCATCGAAGGTGCTGGTGCCGCGGCCGATCTCGTCCATCAGGACGAGAGAGTTTTCCGTCGCGGCGTGCATGATTGCTGAAGCCTCGGTCATCTCGACCATGAAGGTCGATTGCGCATTGGCCAGGTCGTCGGCGGCGCCGATGCGGGTGTGGATAGCGTCGATCGGCCCCAAGCGGCAAGCGCTCGCAGGCACGAACGAGCCGATCGACGCCAGCAACACGATCAAAGCCACCTGGCGCATGTAGGTGCTCTTGCCACCCATGTTGGGGCCGGTGATGATGAGCATGCGCGTCTTCGCGTCGAGCCGGCAGTGGTTGGCGATGAACGACCTACCGCCGGTTTCCTGCAAGCGCGCCTCGACGACCGGGTGGCGGCCGGCGTCGATCTCGATGCAC
>JANOEG010000589.1:0-3279 GCA_031413095.1 Burkholderiales bacterium
GCAAAAGGTGACCGGTGTGTACGCAGCCGCCTACGACAGTGCCGAAGGTTGGGACAAGCTGAAGGCCGAGATCGCGGCCTTTGCCGAACAACAAGGCCGCCGCCCGCGCGTGATGATCTCCAAGCTCGGCCAGGACGGCCACGACCGCGGCGCCAAGGTCGTCGCCACCGCGTTTGCCGATCTGGGTTTCGATGTCGACATCGGTCCGCTGTTCCAGACGCCCGAGGAGTGCGCGCGCCAGGCGATCGAAAACGATGTGCACGCCGTCGGCGTCTCGACACTCGCCGCGGGCCACAAGACCCTGGTGCCGGCGATCATCGCCGAGCTGAAGAAGCAGGGCGCCGACGACATCATCGTCTTCGTCGGCGGCGTGATCCCGAAGCAGGACTACGAGTTTTTGTACGAGGCGGGCGTGAAGGGCATCTACGGGCCGGGCACACCGATCCCCGCGAGTGCGAAGGATGTGCTGGAGCAGATCAGGAAGGCGGTCGGGGCGTGAGCCAGCCGCTGATGGCCGAGGCCCTGGAGCGCGGCGACCGCCGCGCGCTAGCCAAGGCCATCACGCTGATCGAATCGACGCGCGCCGATCATCGGTGCGCGGCCGATGCGCTGCTCGATGCGTTGATGCCGCACACGGGGCGATCCTTGCGCCTCGGCATCTCCGGCGTGCCCGGCGTCGGCAAGAGCACCTTCATCGAAACCCTCGGCCTGCACCTGATCGCGCACGGCCATCGGATTGCCGTGCTTGCGGTTGATCCGTCATCGACGCTGTCCGGCGGTTCGATCCTCGGCGACAAGACGCGCATGGAGAAGTTGTCGGTCAACGACGCGGCCTTCATCCGCCCGACGCCCACGTCCGGCGCGCTCGGCGGCGTGGCTGAGCACACACGCGAGGCGCTGCTGTTGTGCGAAGCCGCTGGCTTCGACGTCGTCATCGTCGAGACGGTCGGCGTCGGCCAGAGCGAAACAGCGGTGGCCGGCATGACCGATCTGTTCGTACTGCTGCAACTGCCCAACGCTGGCGACGACCTGCAGGCGATCAAGCGCGGCGTGATGGAACTGGCCGATCTGGTCGCCATCAACAAGGCCGACATCGACGACGCGGCGGCGACGCGTGCGCAGGCGCAGATCACGAGTGCGTTGCGCGTCTTCGGCTTTCACGGCCGTGCTGGCCATCACGCCGTACCGGTGTTGAAACTGAGCGCCATCAAGGGCGACGGCATCGACACGTTCTGGCAGACGGTGCAAGTCGAGATCGCGCAGCGCCGAAACAGCGGTGCCTTCGACACCCGTCGCAGCGCGCAGCGCGAAGCGTGGCTGTGGGACATCGTGCAGGCGCGCTTGCTGATCGACTTCAAGCAACACGCGGCCGTGCGTGCAGCGCTGCCGCAAACGCTGGCCGACGTGAACGCGTCGCGGACCGCGCCCACGGTGGCTGCGCGTGCGCTATTGAATCTATTCGAGAAAAACTGACGAGGGGACCACAAGGTGCACGACATCATCGAGCAACTCGAAAAGAAGCGCGCTGCCGCGCGGCTGGGTGGCGGCGAGAAGCGCATTGCCGCGCAGCACGCCAAGGGCAAGCTCTCCGCGCGCGAGCGCGTCGAACTGCTGCTCGACCAGGGCAGCTTCGAAGAGTGGGACATGTTCGTCGAGCACCGTTGTGTCGATTTCGGCATGGCCGACAACAAGGTGCCGGGCGACGGCGTCGTCACCGGCTACGGCATGATCAACGGCCGCCTGGTCTTTGTCTTCAGCCAGGACTTCACCGTCTTCGGCGGCGCGCTCTCGGAAGCGCACGCCGAGAAGATCTGCAAGGTCATGGACCAGGCGATGAAGGTCGGCGCGCCGGTGATCGGCTTGAACGACAGCGGCGGCGCGCGCATCCAGGAAGGCGTGGCGTCGCTCGGCGGTTATGCCGAAGTCTTCCAGCGCAACGCGATGGCCTCGGGTGTGATCCCGCAGATCAGCCTGATCATGGGGCCGTGCGCCGGCGGCGCGGTGTATTCGCCGGCGATGACCGACTTCATCTTCATGGTCAGGGATTCGAGCTACATGTTCGTCACCGGACCCGAGGTCGTGAAGACGGTGACGCACGAAGAGGTGACGGCCGAAGAGTTGGGCGGCGCCACCACGCACACCAGCAAGAGCGGCGTCGCCGACCGTGCGTTCGACAACGACGTCGAGGCGCTGCTGATGCTGCGCCGATTCTTCAACTACTTGCCGCTGAACAACCGGGCCGGCGCGCCGTCGCGGCCGAGTGGCGATCCAGCCGACCGGAGCGACTATTCGCTCGACACGCTCGTGCCCGAAAGCGCCAACAAACCGTACGACATCACCGAGCTGATCCTGAAGGTCGTCGACGACGGCGACTTCTTCGAGTTGCAGCCCGACTACGCGAAGAACATCGTCATCGGCATGGCGCGCATGGAGGGCCGAACCGTCGGCATCGTCGCCAACAACCCGCTGGTGCTGGCGGGCTGCTTGGACATCAAGTCGAGCATCAAGGCGGCGCGCTTCGTGCGCTTCTGCGATGCGTTTTCGATTCCGGTGGTCACTTTCGTCGATGTGCCAGGCTTCATGCCGGGCACGTCGCAGGAGTGGAGCGGCATCATCAAGCACGGCGCGAAGCTGCTCTACGCCTATGCCGAATGCACCGTGCCGAAAGTGACGGTGATCACGCGCAAGGCCTATGGCGGCGCGTATGACGTGATGAGCAGCAAGCATCTGCGTGGCGACGTCAACTTCGCCTGGCCGAACGCCGAGATCGCGGTGATGGGTGCGAAGGGAGCGGTCGAGATCATCTTCCGCGAGGACAAGGGCGATCCCGCGAAGCTCGCGGCGAAGGAGGCCGAATACAAGGCGCGCTTCGCCAACCCCTTCGTGGCCGGCGCGCGCGGCTACATCGACGATGTGATCCAGCCGCACGAAACACGCAAACGCATTTGCCGATCGCTGGCGATGTTGAAGGACAAGAAGATCGAGAACCCGTGGCGCAAGCACGGCAACATTCCGCTGTGAGGGGGCAGGGCATGTTCACCAAAATCCTCATTGCCAACCGCGGCGAAATCGCCTGCCGGATCATCAAGTCCGCCCGCCGGATGGGCATCGAGACGGTCGCGGTCTATTCCGAAGCCGACCGCGACGCGCTGCACGTCGAGATGGCGGACCATGCGGTTCTGATCGGGCCGCCGGCTGCGGCCGAAAGCTATCTCGTCATCGACAAGATCGTCGAAGCCGCCCGAAAGTCGGGGGCGGAGGCGGTCCACCCCGGCTACG
>JANOEG010000590.1:0-29829 GCA_031413095.1 Burkholderiales bacterium
AGATCAACCCGTTTCTGCGCTGCCAAGAAGCTGCGGTTGCAGCCACTGCCGAGGCGCATGGCGCCCGCAACAACGATCCCGTGGCCGTGTTTGCCGCCTTGCGTGAATGGAAGAATCAATTTCGATGAACCCACTTCTGACGACACGCCGAGCCCATGCGCTGCGCACTGCGCTGGCGTTATTGGTCGCCGTGCTGGCGTTGCCGGCGTGTGCGCAGGCCCCGGTGGTCACGCTCACGCCAAAGGTGGTGCGCACCGACGATGGCACGCCCGTGCCCGCCGAGGTTGCAGCCGGCGCCACAATGCCCCCCGACAGCGATGACCCGGCGACCGCCGTCGCGCCGCCGATCGACCCGGTGCGCCCCGACGCGCGCATCGATCTCGACGACCGCAGCGCACGCATCGACCTCTGGCAGCGCATCCGCAACGGCTTTGCGATCCCCGACATCGACGACCGCTACGTCAAGCAGCGCGAGAAGTACTTTGGCGGCCAGCCCGAGTACATGGCGCGCATGACCGACCGCGGCTCGCGCTACCTGTTCCACATCGTCGAAGAAGTGCAGCGCCGGGGCCTGCC
Organism: Burkholderiales bacterium; assembly: GCA_031413095.1. GTDB lineage: Bacteria > Pseudomonadota > Gammaproteobacteria > Burkholderiales > Burkholderiaceae_C > CADEEN01. The sequence goes on from JANOEG010000590.1 coordinate 577, forward strand.
GACCGAATTGGCGCTGCTGCCCTTCATCGAAAGCGCCTTCAACCCGGAAGCCATGTCGCGCGCGCGCGCCGCCGGCATGTGGCAGTTCATGCCGGCCACCGGCCGCCATTTCGACCTGAAGCAGAACGTTTTCCGCGACGACCGCCGAGACGTGCTGGCCTCGACCAATGCCGCGCTCGACTACCTGACGCAACTGCACAAGATGTTCGGCGACTGGCATCTCGCGCTGGCGGCCTACAACTGGGGGGAAGGAAATGTGCAGCGCGCGGTCCGCTCCAACCGCGCAGCTGGCCGCCCGGCCGCCTACGCCAACCTGAAGATGCCTCACGAGACGCGCGACTACGTGCCCAAGCTGCAGGCGATGAAGAACATCGTGCTGCGCCCGGCCGACTACGCGCTGACGCTGCCGGTGCTCGAGAACCACCCCTACTTTCTGGCGGTGCCGATTTCGCGCGACATCGATGTGGACGTGGTGACGCGGCTATCAGGCCTGCCGATCGATCAGTTCCGGGCGCTCAATCCGCAGATGAACAAGCCGGTGATCGTGGCGGCGGGCACGCCGCAGGTGCTGCTGCCCTACGACCACGCGAATGCATTCGTGAAGGCGCTGCCGTTGCACAAGGGGCCACTGTCGATTTGGACCGCGTGGACGGTGCCCAAGACGATGAAGGCGGCTGACGCGGCGCAAGCCGTCGGCATGGAAGAAGACGAGCTGCGCGAGGTCAACTCGATCCCGCCGCGCGTGCTGGTGCAAGCCGGCTCGACGCTGCTCGTCGCACGGAGCCGCCATCGCGATGGCGACGTCTCCGAGCGCCTGGCCGACAGCGCGATGATTTCATTCTCGCCCGACGGTCCGGCGTTGAAGCGTGTGGCACTGAAGGTCGGCAAGAGCGGCGACAGCGTGGCGGCGCTGGCCAAGCGCTACGCCGTCAGCGCGCAGCAAGTGGCGCAGTGGAACCGGCTCGCCACCAGCGCCAAGCTGGCGCCGGGCAGCACGGTGATCATGTACGTGCCCAACACCCGTGGCGCGCCGACTGCCAAGACTTCGGTGCGTGCCGCCAAGGCCACGCCGTCGTCGCGCGCCAAGGCCAGTGCCAAGAAGGGCGGCAGGACGGTCAAGGTTGCTGCGGGCAGCGGCCAGACACGCAAGCGCTGACAGCAAACGTCAGCGCCGGTCGCTCATCGCATGGGCGATCGTCGACAGATCGACATACTCGAGCTCGCTGCCCACCGGCACGCCGCGCGCCAGGCGGGTGACGGTCTTGCCGCGCACGCGCAGCGCCTGTGCCAGCGCATGCGCGGTGGCCTCGCCTTCTGCCGAGAAGCCGAGGGCCAGGATGACCTCCTGAACGGCGGGGTCGGCCGCTCGTTCCAGTAGCTCAGCGACGCCGATGTCGCGCACGCCGACGCCGTCGATCGGCGACAGACGCCCCATCAACACAAAGTAAAACCCGCGGTAGCTGCCGGTGCGCTCCAACGCAGCTTGATCGGCCGGCGTTTCGACGACCGCGAGCTTGCTGGCGTCGCGCTGCGTGTCGGCGCAGACGTTGCACAGCGCCTGCTCGCTGAAGGTGTGACAACGCTCGCAGTGATGGACGTGCGCAACGGCACCGGTGAGCGCAGCGGCAAGCCTCAGCGCGCCGTCGCGGTCGTGCTGCAGCAAATGGAACGCCATGCGCTGCGCCGACTTGATGCCGACGCCTGGCAAGCGCCGCAGCGCTTCGATCAGCGCAGAAAGGCTCGGCTCCGACACGTGATGATCAGAACGGGAACTTCATCCCCGGCGGCAAGGGCATGCCCGCGGTCAACTTGCCCATCTTCTCCGTGCTCACCTCTTCGGCGCGGCGCACGCCGTCGTTGAACGCGGCGGCCACCAAGTCTTCCAGCATGTCCTTGTCGTCGGCGAGCAGGCTTGGGTCGATGGTGATGCGCTTGACGTCGTGCTTGCACGTCATCACGACCTTGACCAGACCGGCGCCGGAGACGCCTTCGACCTCCATCAGCGCCAGCTCGTCCTGCGCGCGCTTCATGTTGTCCTGCATCTGCTGGGCCTGCTTCATCAGGCCAGCGAGCTGTTGCTTCATCATGGTGTGGGGCTCCTGGGTTTGATCGATCCGGGGACGATGCGCGCCGACGAAAACTGGGCGAGCATCTCCTTGACCAGTGGGTCGTTCTGAATGATGGCCTCGGCTTCACGCTGGCGTCGGTCGCGCTCGGCGCTCTCGCGCCGGGCAGGGCTGTCGGTCACCGCACCGGCTTCGACCTCGAGCTGCAGCGGCGCCATCCCCAGCGCCTCGGCGAGCGCTGCCCGCAACTTCTCGACATGCGCTTGCGCGCGCAGCGATTCGCGCTCGACGCGCAAGCGCCAGAGTGGCTGGGCGCCGTCGCGCTGCTCGACGAGCTGGGCCTGCATCGCCAGCTCGCGGGCCAGCGCGCTGATCGACTGGCGCTGGGTGAGCATGGCGACGAGCGTGACCCAACGGTCGCCGAGCGGCGTCGGCTGCAGCGGCGCGACCGCTGGCGCTGGCTTGGTTGCGGGTGGCACATCGAAGCCCTCGTCGATCGGCGCTTCATCGAACCACGTCGGCGGCTCGGGCTCTTGCACCGACATCACTGGGGCTGACACGGGTGAGGCATAGCTCGTTCGCGGCGTCGGCTTGGCGAGTGCAGCGCTGGCCGGTGCCGGCCTTGGAACAGATGCAGCGGCAACGGGCAACGGGACTTTCGACGATGCACCGCCGCCAGCCGGTGCGCCCGCGGGTGCGAAGGCCAGCAAACGCAGCAACACCATCGACAAGCCGGCGTAAACATCCGGCGCCAGCGTCAGCTCCTGACGGCCATGCAGCGCAAAGCTGTAGAGCAACTGGGTCTCGTCGGCCGGCAGCAGCGCAGACAGTTCGCGCGTGATCGGCGTGTCCGGGTCGGTCTCGGGCAGCGCGCCGGGCACGGCTTGTTCAATCGCCATCTGCTGCAGCAACGCCGTCAGCTCTTCGAGCGTGCCGGCCGCCGACAGGCCATGCTCTCGCAGCGCATCCACACCGGCCAACACGCTGCGCCCATCGCGCACCGCCAGCGCGCGCACGAAACGTTCGGCATGGCTGCGATCGACGCTGCCGAGCATCGCCCGCACGGCGTCGGCGTTGAGCGAGCCACCGGCGTAAGCGATCGCCTGATCGGTCAACGAAAGGGCGTCTCGCATCGAGCCGCGCGCCGCGCGCGCCAGCAGGCGGATCGAGGCTTCATCGCAATCCACGCTCTCTGCCTTCAGCACGTGCTGCAAATGTTCGGCCACGGTGTCGGGCGCCATCGGCCGCAGGTTGAACTGCAGGCAGCGCGAGAGCACCGTCGGCAGCATCTTCTCCGGGTCGGTCGTCGCCAGGACGAACTTCTGGTAGTCGGGCGGCTCTTCGAGCGTCTTCAGCAGCGCGTTGAACGAATCCTTGGTGAGCTGATGCGCTTCGTCGATCATGAAGATCTTGAAGCGGCCGACGCTCGGCTTGTAGGCCGCGCGTTCGAGCAGGTCGCGGATCTCGTCGATGCCGCGGTTGGATGCAGCGTCGAGTTCGATGTAGTCGATGTAGCGGTCGGCGTCGATTTCGGTGCAGGCGCTGCAGACGCCACACGGCGACGCGGTGATGCCGCCCCGGCCGTCGGACCCCGTGCAGTTCAGGCTCTTGGCGAGGATGCGCGACACGGTGGTCTTGCCGATGCCGCGCGTGCCGGTGAACAGGTAGGCGTGGTGCAGACGGTTTTGTTCCAGCGCGTGCGTCAGGGCGGTGACGACCGCACCCTGGCCGACCATCTCCGAGAATCGCCGTGGGCGGTATTTGCGTGCGAGCACGACATAAGACATCAGTGCCCGCCCGGCCGCCCGAAGGGCATTGACGCCCCCTCGGGGGGCAGTGAACAGAGTGAGCTTGGGGGCACCATGAAGTCATTCTAGGGGGACGGGTGCCGGATAATCGTCCGCTATGACCCCGTTGACCTACGAACAAGCCGGCGTCGACTACGACAAGATCGATCCGCTGAAAGTCGCTGCGCAACGTGCCGCCGCCTCGACCGCCTCGCAACTCACGCAGCACGGCTTCACCGAAGTCAAAGCCTCGCGCGGTGAGTCGGCCTACGTGGTCAATGTCGGCCCCTTCTATCTGGCCAGCATCGTCGAATGCCTAGGCAGCAAGGCGTTGGTGGCCGACGAGATGGCACGGCTGACCGGAAAAAGCTACTACGCGTCGATCGCGCAAGACACCATCGCCATGGCGGTCAACGACCTCATCACCGTCGGTGCGACGCCGCTGGTCGTGCAAGCCTACTGGGCCGCGGGGGGCAGCGATTGGTTCGGCGACGCGGAGCGCTCCCTGGCGCTGGTCGAAGGCTGGAAACGGGCCTGCGAAGTCTGCGGCGTGGCCTGGGGCGGTGGCGAGACCCCCGCACTCGCCGGCATCGTCGAGGCCGGTCGCATCGACCTGGCGGCGAGTTGCACTGGCATCGTCAACCCGAAGCAGCGCTTGTCGGTGGGCGATGCGCTGGCTGGCGGTGATGCGATTGTCATGCTGGCCTCGTCCGGCATCCACGCCAATGGCGTCAGCCTGGCGCGCAAAGTCGCCGAGCGTCTTCCGCACGGCTGGCTGACGCCGATCGACGACCAGGGCACGCGCTACGGTGACGCGCTGCTCGCGCCGACCACGCTGTATTCGCCAGTGACCGAGGCGCTGTGGCACGCCGGCATCGCACCGCACTACTGCGCCAACATCACCGGCCACGGCTGGCGAAAGCTGCTGCGCCACCCCAAGGCGCTGACCTATCGCATTGCGCAGGTGCCGCCGGTGCCGAAGGTGCTGGCCTTCATCGCCGAGCAAGCAGGCCACGATCCGCAAGAGGCCTACTCGACCTTCAACATGGGTGCCGGCTTTGCGTTGTTCGTCGCTGGCAGCGATGCACAACGCAGTGTCGAAGTTGCACGTGCACACGGCGTCGAAGCCTGGATCGCCGGCCGCGTCGAAACCGGTCCCAAGCAACTGCTGATCGAGCCGCTCGGGCTGCGCTTTGGCGACGACGCGCTGAATCTGCGCTGAACCGGCGTGGCGACTACAATCGAAATCGACGGGCCTTCCCGCATGGAAGTACGCCCAACCGGGTCAGGTGGGGAACCAAGCAGCCCTTAGCGTTGCAACCAGTGCCGGGGTAAAGGCTCGTCACCTCATTTCGATCTTGGGGATGGGCCGAACGGCCTCCCCGCAGCACATTCGCGCTCCATGTCCCGTCCACTCCGCACACGCGTCGTCGAGTCCATGCAAGAGCTGATCATCAGCTTGGCGCGGCCGTACATCCTGCGTGAACTGCCGGGTTGGGGCTATGTGTACCGCTGGGCCGTGGGCAACGAACAACAGCGTGAGTGGTTCTGGGCCGAAGCGCCCCTGCGCACCGTTCGCGGCAAGCTGCACGGCTTTGAAATGAGCCTGGACCTGTCGCACTGGTCGGACCGCTCGACCTACTTCCTTGGCCGCTGGATCGACTTGCACAACCAGCTCTTCATGCTCGATCTGCTCGAGCCCGGCGACACGGTGATCGACGTCAGTGCGCACCGCGGCAGCTTTGCGCTCGTCGCATCCAAGCTGGTCGGCCGCCGCGGCAAGGTGGTCTGCTTCGACGCGAACCCGAGCAACGCCGCGCATGTCAAGCGCGACATTGCAGCCAACGGCATTGCCAACATCGTCGTCGAGCACGAGGACCTGACCGACGACGTGCTCGTGCAGGAGCACCCGGCGCTGATCAAGATCGGCGGCGACGACAACAACTTTCACGTCATTGCCAATCTGTCGCAGACCATCGAACGCGACCGCCCGGTGCTGTTGACCGAGGTGCCGCCGGCGCAGCGCGCAGAGCGTGACGCGTCGATGCTGGCCCTGATGGCGGTGATGGACCAGCGCGGCTACAGCGGCTACACGCTGACGCTGCGCCGCCACGGCCTGCTACAGCATCGCTGGGGCCTGGCGCCGCTGCAAGGCGCCCGGCGCGCCCTCAACGCAGTCTGGTTCCACGCCGACTTTCTGCAGCAGCATGCGGCGTCGCTGCAGCGCTACGGGCTGCCGGCGACGGTTCACTGACTCAGGCCAACGCGGGGCCGCTCCCAAGCGTCCGGCCTGAGACTCCCCTCGGGGGAGTGCCCGCAGAGCGGGCGAGGGGTCAACTGACAACAGCTCAGGCTGCCTGCTTGACAACAGGCTTGGTCGTCTTGGCGCTGGCATGCAGCGCGGCGGTCAGGTCGCGGGCGTTGAGGTCGAGCACCCGCGCATAGCGCTTGGCCACGCGTTCGATCGCTACAGCCTGACGTGCCGCGGGCAGTGCCAGGGCATCGATCGCCTCATTGGCCGCACTGGCCAGCGCGCGCAGCACGTCGTCGTCGCTGTCGGCGTTGCGCACTGGCTTGTCGAGCGGCAGTCGGCGCATCAGGTGCAGCATGGCGTCGTCCGCAGCGCTGCCCAAGCCCATCCAGCGAGCCACCGCCTGCGCCATGCTGTCGATATCGGCGCCGAGCACAGCAAACCCTGCCGCCTGCTCCGACATGCCGGGTTGGTCGGTTTGCCCCGGCTCGGCTGCCGGCGCCGGCTGCATCAGCCGCCGCACCTGGCGCATCTCTTCGGGTTGGTGGTACTGCAGGACGAGGCGGCCGAGGTTCTGCAGCAGCGTCACCAGCGCGGCCATTTCGGCGTCGTAGCCGGCCGGTCGCAAGGCCTGCGCCAGCCGAGCGGCGCGTTGAGCTGCCGCCAGCGTCACTTCGAGTTCGGCCGCACCGGCAGAATCCAGCGGCCCCGGCCAGTGGCGCATGGCCAGCGCGCTGCGGCGCACGCCTTCGAGGCCAATCATCGCGATCGCCCGGCGCACCGTCAGCACCGGGCCGTTGCCTGAAACCTGCGTGCCGCGCACCTGCGCGCTGTTGACGGCGCGCAGCAATTCGAGCGTCAGCGCCGCGTCGCGCATGACGATCTCGGCAAGCTCTTCGGTGTGCTGCCGCTCCATCATGGCCAGCCTCGCCGCGCGTGCGGCCGCGCCGGGCAAAGCCGGCAGCACGCCGAGTTGGCGCACGCGCTCGATCAGCTGGGCGTGGGCGTCGCCCTGTTCGGATTCCTGTTCGAGCCAGCCTTCGAGCGCGCGGGCCAGCGTGCGCGCATTGCGAAAGCGTTGACGGACCTGGCGGTCAGTGGCGCGGTTGGCAATGGCGCGCAATGCGTCGGGAATCGGCCGCGGCACGTCCCACGGCAGGCGGATCGACTCGCGTCCGACCGGCGCCAGGCGCAGCAATGCCGCACCAATGTCGGGCTCACCAAGGACCGGCGCACCGGCCAGCAAACCATGCAGCAACACCGCCAGGGCCAGCACATCGTTTTCGGCGGCGTCGCGGGCGCCGCGGCGCAGGCGCTGCTCGGCAGTCTCTGCGCCGCCCTCGGCGGCGCGCGGCAGCAGCGCCGGGACCAGGCCCAGGCCCATCAGGCGAGCCGTGCCGCTGTCGCTCGTCGTCACCAGCCAAGGCTGAACGTCGTTGTGCGCATGCCCGCCGTCATGGGCAAAGGCCAGCGCCGTGGCGCAGTGCGACATCCAGCGCGCCACTTGCTCCGGCGATTCGCCGTTACGCGGTGGCTTGCGCTCGGCCAGCGTGTCGCCAGCGGCCGCGTCGTAGGCGATGAACGACCAACGCTCCTGCTCGCCAATCTCGACGGCATGGGCCAGGTGCGGGTGTTGCAGCCGCGCAGCGCGGCGCGCCTCGTCGAGCGCCTCGGCCAGCGCGGCAGCGCCGGCGGGCTGACGCCGTGGCAGCACCAGCACCAGATCCTGCGCGCTGCGGGGGTCGTGCGCACGCCATGCCATGCAGCGCGCGCTGCGACCGATCAAGGCACGCAGCTCGAAACGGCCAAAGCGTCGCGTGGCCGCGGCAGTGGGGTCGAAGGTGGGACCCATATCGGTCGCATTGGAGCGCAAGCAGTGCGCGTGCGATGCCGCAAACAGCGCTGGTTTTGCGCCTCAGTTCGCGACCGAGCGCGGCTCAGACCGCAGGTTCGATCAGCTCGCCCGCCGCCGTGATGAATGCCGCACACACCGGCTCGCCAGGCACCAGTGCGGCGACGGCATTGCGGTAGTCCGCGAGTTGCGCCAGGAGAGCGGGGTCGTTTTGCGGCGCGTGGGTCAGTTTGTAGTCGAGCACCCACCAGCAGCGCTCGGGTGCGGCAAGCAGCACCAGGCGGTCGATGCGCCGCGGCTGGCCGCCCACCGAGGCCACGGCCACTTCGCTACCAGCCCACTCGATCAGCCGCGGATCGAAGAAGCGGCGACAGGACGGGCTGGTCAGCACCCCTTGCGCAATCGCCTGCACGGCGCGCGGATCGGGAACGGCAAAGGCCGTGGCGGCTGCCTGTGCAAGTGCCGCCAGATCGTGCTCGCCTTGGCCGGATGCCCACTCCAAGGTGCGATGCACTGCTTGGCCCAGCGCGGCGGCTGCGGCATCCTCTGGTGCGGCCGCGCTGCCTGTGGCGACGAACTCGCGACGGTCCAGCGGCAGCGACATCACCTCAGCCTCACGGTCTTCGTCAACGAGAGCAGGCGAGCTGGCTTCGGTCCAAAGCAGGGCCAGCGGCTGCAGACGCGTCCACCACGAGGGAGCCGCTTCGTTCGCACTGCGCGGCGGCGTGCGGCTGATGATCAAGCGCTCTTCGGCACGCGTCAGCGCAACGTACAAGGCGTTGGCTTCTTCGCGTGCCCGCGCCGCCATTTCTTCGGCCAGCAATGACTGCAACGACGGCGGGCAGTGCGCGTGCGAAGCCACGAAGGCAACTTGGGCGGGCTGGGCCGCCTCGACCGGCCAGTCGATCAGTAACGTTGCCGTCTCGGCCTTGGTGGGCTCGGGCTGCGCGTCCATCAGGAACACAGCCCGCGCTTCGAGGCCCTTCGCGCCGTGGATCGTCAGCAGGCGCACAGCGCCGTCCTGCTGCGAGGCTGGCGCCTTGACCTTGCGTGAGCGCAGCGCGCGCACGAAGCCGTACGGCGAGCTGTAGCGGCCGCCATCGAGTTCAAGCGCCGCAGCGAGCAGCGCCCGCACGGCATCGAGCGCGCGCGCACGGCGCTCCGGCGGCACCGCCGCAGCCAGGCGCGGCATCAGCTCGCCTTCGTGGACGATGCGGTCGAGCAGGTCGTGCGGCGGCAGCGTCGGCGCCGCTTTGACCCAAGCGGCACACAGCGTGGCGGCGCGGTGCAATGCAGCACCAGCGTCCGCGCCACACGCCAGCAGCGCCGGCCACCAGCCGCCGCCAGCGCGCGCGCGCTGCGACAGATCGAGCAGCTCTGCGTCGCTGACGCCGAACAATGGGCTCTTCAGCGCTCGGGCCAGCGACAGCGACTGCACCGGCGACGCGAGCACATCGAGCATCGCCAACAAGTCTTGCACTTCGGGCAGTTGCGACAGCAGCAAGTCTTCCGGCGCGACATGCGGTACGTGATGCAGTGCCAGCGCGTCTGCCGCCAGCAACAACACGGACCGCTTGCGGGCCAGCACCAGGATGTCTTGAGCCGCCACGCCTTGCCTGCGGATCAGATGGTCGATGGCCCGCGCCACTTGCGCCGCCTCGACCTCACGCAGCACGGCCTTGGCTTCGACGCGCGGCGTCGTCAGCGACGGCCGCCAGACGCGCTCATCGGAGGTTTGACTTGCCGCGCTGGCGGGCCGCTCGACGCTCGGCAGCGTCATCAGCGGGGGCGCGACGCCGTCATTCGCCACCTCGGTCGTGTGATCGCGCCAGTGCAACAGACCGCCCTCGCCGCTCCACCCACCGAAGATGCTGTTGGTCGTAGCCACCACGCCAGGTGCACAGCGGCGGGTGTGATCGCACGCCGCCACCGTGCCGCTCAAAGCCTCGACAACGAAGTCTTGCGCGGCCTGGAACACGCGCGGCTCCGCACGGCGAAAACGGTAGATGCTCTGCTTGGGGTCGCCGACGACAAAGACGCGCGGCGCCTCCATGCCGCCGCCCGCGCCGGCATAAGCCGCCAGCCACGATTGCAGCGCATGCCATTGCAACGGACTCGTGTCCTGGAACTCATCGATCAGCAGGTGGCGCGTGCGCGCATCGAGCCGTTGCTGCACCCAGCCCGAGAGCGTGTGCTCGGAGAGCAGCGCCACCGCAACGCGCTCGAGATCGTTCATGTCAACCAGGCCGCGCAGGCGTTTGAGGGCTGCGTATTCGGCAAACAGCCGCAGCGACAAGCGCGACATCGCAGCGTGATCCTCGTGCGCGTCCTGCTGCTCGACCTGCTCGCGCATGGTCTCGAGCGCACTGCACAGCGCCGCCTGCTCGGGCAGATCGCCCAGCCGTTTGCGTGGCGTGCCACTGCCGTTGTCGGTGAACAGGGCCGAACGGAAACGCTCGTAGGCGCGTCGCTCATCCTCTTGCGCGAGGGCGTCGCGCAAACCCGCTGCTGCTTTCTGCGCATCAGCTTGGTACTTGTCCCGCTTGTCGAGTGCACAGGCGAGCGTCTGCGCGCTGTTGATGAAAACCGAGTCGCGCACGCGCAACGCAGCTTGCGGATCGGCGGCGGGCGGCACACTGTTGGCGAGCACGCCGGCCTGCGCCGCCAATTCGATCTCCGAACGCCGCGGCAGCGCCTGCCCCAACCATTCGCCGAGCTTGTAGCGACCGTGGCGCAGCGCGAGACGCTGGTAGTCGGTCAGCAGCACAGGCTCATCGAGCACGGAAGCATGAAAGCGATGCATCAGCGCCGGCTTGAGGTCAGCGATGTCTTCAACCGGTGTCAAGCCCGGCGCAAGGCCGAGGTCGGCCAGCAGGTCGAGCGGCGCCGCGGCCAGCAGTTGCGCGTACCAGGCATGCATCGTGCGCACTTCGACGCTGCGGCCGCCATCGAGCACGCGCTCGTGCAAACCGATCAGTTCGGCGCAGCGCTGATGCGCGTCGCGCTCGTTCATGCCGAACGACATGAGACGCGCTGCGGCCTGTGCAGGCGTCAGCGCCGAACACTCTCGCAACCACGTCGACAAGCGCGTGCGCATCTCACCCGCCGCCTTGCGTGTGAAGGTGATGGCGAGGATCTCCTGCGGCTGCGCCCCATCGAGCAACGCCCGAACGATGCGCGCGACCAGCATCCACGTCTTGCCGGCGCCGGCACAAGCTTCGACGGCGACATGGCGGCGCGGGTCGCAAGCCGCTGCGTAGAACGCTTCGCGTGACACTGGCTGGCCGTCGAGTTGGTAGGCCGCGTTCATTCGGTCAGCCAATGGTCGCGACGGCACAGGCCGCGCATTTCGCAGGTTCGACAGAGCTCACCTTCACCTGACGCCGGTGCGCCCTCGCCGGCACGCAGCGCGGCAAGATCGGCCGACAGGCCATCGATCAGCAGCGCCGCACTGAGCGCCACGTCTTCATGCTCGAAAGACTTTGGCGCCTCTCGCTCGGCAAGCGACAGGTAAATCGCGTGCGGCGGCGCCTCGTGGCCTTCATCGGTCAGCAGCGCTGCGTAGAACGCGAGCTGCGTGTCTTCGAGCGGGTCGGCGACGCGCTTCCTGACCTTGTCGCGGCTGCCGGTCTTGTAGTCGATCAGCATCGCCGCGCCATCGGCGTGGACATCGATGCGATCGAGCCGGCCGTCGAGCACGAGTCCGTCGAGATCGGGTGGCGCGCAGCGGCGATCGACTTCACCACTTTGAAAGCGCCAGCCTTCGTCTTCGTGCTTTTTGAACCAGGCAAGATAGTGGGCAGCGAAGGTCTCGAACGCCGAGCGGTACGGCAGCAACGCAGCTGTGTCGAGTTCGAGTGCGGCTTGTTCGGCATCGGCCGCTGCGAGCAGCTCGGTGTGATCATTGCCGCCGCTGCGCTGCATGTGAAAGCGGAACAGCAGTCCATGCATCCAGCGCCCGTAGTCGCTCTGGTCGATCTGCGCATCGAGCTCATTGCCCTCGGCCAGACCCAGCGCAACACGAGCGAAGAAGCGGTACGGACAGTCGCGCAGCGCTTGCACAGTGGTGGCCGACAAACGCTGCGGCATCGCGCGGTCCATGGCCGGCGCGGGGCGCGCGATGGGCATGCGCGGCACGCGCTGCGTCGGTAATGCCACGTCCTGCTCGTCTTCAACGACCGCGCCCAGGCGCCGCCGCGCCAGCATCGCGCGCTCGACCAGCGGGCTCGGGGCCAGCGGCTCGCCGCCTTCATGCGTGCGGCGCAGCAACGTGAGCTTCGGTGCGCGCAGCAGTTGTGCGAAAGCCTGTGTTTCCTGCAAGCGCCGCTGCTCGGCATCGGCGACGCCGAACTCGCGGGCAATCGACGCAGGCAACAGACCGGGCGTCACATCGGCACCCCCCAAGTGCTGCGCGTCGCAGCCCGGGAACACGATCGCATCGAACGGCCGTAGCGCGGCGCGGGCGAGCGGCACGATGGCCACGCGCGCCCAATCCAGATGCGGTGTGAGCCATGCGCTGGCTTCCAGCGTGTCGTCGACCCAGGCCACGAAGTCTGCGAGATCCATTGGTGTGGCTTGCGCTGCGCTCGCCCACGCTGCCGTCGGCGGGCCGAGCAGCTTCAGCGCGGCCAGCACTTGCCGACCGGCAGCGTCCGCATCGAGAGTGGCCACCAAGCCCGGCGCCGCGTCGCGCCATGAGCGCAGCCACTCGCTGAGGGTCCGCTCGGCGCCGGGCTGCCAGGCCGCGATGCGCTGCGTCAAGTCGTTCAGCACCGCAAGCGCGGACGCTTCGGGCTCGCGCTCGCGCCGCCACGCATTTTCGAGCGCATTGACGGCGAGCGGATCCGCCGCTTCGGCGCGCAAGGCCTCGATCGCGGTATCGCGGCCGGCACCCGGCGTTGCCGCGCGCAGCCAAGCCATCAGATGCGCCGCAGCGCGCGTGGTTGACAAGGTCCAGCCTGTTTCGTCGTTGGCCAAGACGCCGGCGCGCTCGAGCAAGGCCCGGATTCGGCGCACGACAAGACGGTCTTGCGCGATCAGGGCGACGCTGGACGCGCCACCGTCCAGGGCCTCGAGCACGGCGAGCGTGGCAGCGCTGGCCTCTTCTTCGAGGCCGGCGGCGCGCAGCCGCCGTGGCGGTGGCAGGGCAGCCACCTCGTCGAAAGGCCTGGCAGCTTCGCTGTCGGCAAGCAGGTGCAAGACAGGTGCCGCCGTGGCCAATGGCATGCAAGGTAGACCGCCGGCGCTGAGCACGACCCAGGCTGACACGGCCAGCGAGTGCAGCGTGTCGGTTGCGGGCCCTTCGGCTGCCGCGGCCCATTCGACCGCCATGCGCGCCAGTACACGCTCACTGGCGCCAGGTCCGTTCGCGCCAGGCACAGCCTGCCGCAACCCGTCCCACCACGCGGCGCGCGCCGCAGGCAACTGCAATGCACTGGCCTCACGCAACGCCTTTTCGGCGGCCACAAAGGCTTCAACCGCGGCGCGGAACGCCCGAGGGTCGCGCTCGGCCCATGCCGCACCCAAGAGCTGACGGCGCAGCAAGGTCGCGGCGAGCAGACGATCGGTCGCACGATCGCCGCTGGGCATGCCCGGTGAGGGCGGCGCTGGCGGCGCCAGAGCGGCCGCCAGCGTCGCCACCGTCTCAATGCGCGGTTGCCAGCCACCGCGCAAAGCAAACGCCGCCCGCGCCGACGCCAACAAAGCGCTGTGCGGCAACAGCACAACCACGTCGCGCGGCAGCACCGCAACAGAAGCCAGCCAGTCAGCCACCCTGCCCGTCAGGCGCGGCCAAAAGGCGCCATCGACGGGGATGCATTCGAGGCGCTGCCGGGCTATGGCTGTCATTGAAAACGGATCGACCTTGCGGGCGACCTTACGGGCGATAGGCACAGGGGCTTGTGTCAGAATCATTGTGCCTGTTGATACAGCACCAGCGGGCTCCAAAAGGAACTCAGATGAGCAGCGATCTGATCAAGCATGTCACCGACGCGAGCTTCGAGGCCGATGTCCTGAAGTCGGGCAAGCCTGTGCTCGTGGACTATTGGGCCGAGTGGTGCGGGCCTTGCAAGGCCATCGCGCCGATCCTCGATGAGCTGTCCACGCACTACGGCGAGAAGCTGCAGATCGCGAAGATGAACGTCGACGAGAACCAGGAAGTGCCGGGCAAGTTCGGCATCCGCGGCATCCCGACGCTGATGCTGTTCAAGGACGGTCAGCTCGCTGGCACGCTCGTTGGTGCCCACCCGAAAGCCAAATTCACGGCATTCCTCGACTCTCACCTATAATCTGCGTGAGCGTCGGGCTTCGGCCCGGGCGCAGACAGCCACCGCGGTGTTGGACGACCGCCTCAGATGTGAGGCACCCGGCCCGCGGTTTCGGCCCCTCTCCCCTGAAGTCTTGATCTGAGCGCCCTGTTGGTGTGTTCGGTTCGAATTCAGGGTCAGAACCTCCCAGTCTTCCTTCCTCTGGGGCCGAACCTTGGCGGCAATGCTTGGCTAAGCGTGCCGTCGCACAGAGGGTTCATCCTTCCCATGCATCTTTCCGAACTCAAAGCCTTGCATGTCTCGGCGCTCATCAAGATGGGCGAAGAGCTGGAGATCGAGAACGTCGCCCGCCTGCGCAAGCAGGAGCTGATGTTCGCGATCATGAAAAAGCGCGCCAAGGCCGGCGAACAGGTCTTCGGCGACGGCGTGCTCGAAGTGCTGCCCGATGGCTTCGGCTTCCTGCGCTCGATCGAGGCCAGCTACATGGCCAGCACCGACGACATCTACCTCTCGCCGAGCCAGGTGCGGCGCTTCAACCTGCACACCGGCGACATGATCGAAGGCGAAGTGCGCGTGCCGAAAGACGGCGAACGCTACTTCGCGCTGGTCAAGGTGGACCGCGTCAACGGCGTGACGCCCGAGGAGAACAAGAACAAGATCATGTTCGAGAACTTGACGCCGCTCTTCCCGAAAGAGCAGTTCAAGCTGGAACGTGACGGTCTGAAGGCCGAAGAGAACATCACCAGCCGCATCATCGATCTGGTGGCGCCGATCGGCAAAGGCCAGCGCGCGCTGCTCGTCGCGCAGCCCAAGACCGGCAAGACGGTGATGATGCAGCAGTTGGCACATGCGCTCGTCGCCAACCAGCCGGAAGTGCACCTGATCGTGCTGCTGGTCGATGAGCGGCCCGAGGAAGTGACCGAGATGGTGCGCACCGTGCGCGGCGAGGTCATCAGCTCGACCTTCGACGAACCGGCCGCGCGCCACGTGCAGGTGGCCGAGATGGTGATCGAGCGCGCCAAACGCCTGGTCGAACTCGGCAAAGACGTGATCATCCTGCTCGACTCGATCACGCGACTGGCCCGTGCCTACAACAACGTGCTGCCCTCGTCCGGCAAGGTGCTGACCGGCGGCGTCGATGCCAACGCGCTGCAGCGGCCGAAGCGCTTCTTCGGCGCCGCGCGCAACGTCGAAGAAGGCGGCTCGCTCACCATCATCGGCACAGCGCTGATCGACACCGGCTCGAAGATGGACGAGGTGATCTACGAAGAGTTCAAGGGCACCGGCAACTGCGAGATCCACCTCGACCGCCGCATGGCCGAAAAGCGTGTCTACCCGTCGATCCTGATCAACAAGTCGGGCACCCGCCGCGAAGAGCTGCTGCTCAAGCCCGAGATCCTGCAGAAGACCTGGATCCTGCGCAAACTGCTCTACCCCATGGACGAGATCGAGGCGATGGAGTTCATCCTCGACAAGATGAAGGCGACGAAGAACAACCTCGACTTCTTCGACATGATGCGGCGCGGCGGCTGAGCTGCTGCCTCGCCTATAATTTTCTTTTTTCTGACTCCGGAAAGTGCGCTGTATTGACCAGCGTGGCTACCGCAACCCCTGAAGAGGTTTCCCCATGAAAGACGGCATCCACCCTGGCTACCGAGACGTCTGTTTCCAGGACCTGTCCAACGGCTTCCAGTTCGTGACGCGTTCGACCGTGCAGACCAAGGACAACATCACCATCGAGGGCAAGGAAATGCCGCTGTTCAAGATGGAAACGTCCAGCGAGTCGCATCCGTTCTACACCGGCACGCAGAAGAGCGTCGACAACCTCGGCGGTCGGGTCGAGAAGTTCCGCAACAAGTTCAAGGTCGGCATCAAGAAGTGACCTGGGGCTTGAAGCCAGATCAGGGCAGCTTCGGCTGCCCTTTTTGTTTTCACCGGGCGATGATCGCGGCGTGAATTCCGTCACGCCCAATCCCGCCCTGGTGACGCAGCAAGCAGTGCAGCGACTGCCGCGCCTGCTGCTGCTGCTGTTCTGCGCGGCCTATGTGCTGCCGGGCATGTTCGGGCGCGATCCGTGGCGCGGCGCCGATCAAGCATCGTTCGGCTACATGCTCGCCATCGCCGAGGGCCGCACCCCCTGGACGGCACCGACCATCGGCGGCCTGCCGCTCGAAACCGCGCTGCTGCCACACTGGCTCGGCGCCGGCGCCATCGCGCTGCTGTCTCCGCTGATCGATGCGCCGCTGGCAGCACGCTTGCCGTTCGGCCTCCTGCTCGCTCTGGTCCTTGTGCTGACCTGGTACGCCGCTTTTCAACTGGCTCGCACCGAGGCAGCGCAGCCGCTGCCATTTGCCTTCGGCGGCGAGGCCGACACGGTGGGCTACGCACGCGCGATGGCCGATGGCGCACTGCTGGCGCTGATCGCCACGCTCGGCTTGCTGCAACTCGGCCACGAGACCACGCCGGAGCTGGTGCAGTTGTTCGCCGCCGCGCTGGCGCTGTGGTCGCTGGCTGCAGCGCCGTTTCGCCGCCACCGCGCACGATTGGCAGCCTTTCTTGCGCTGCCGCTGCTGGCCGCCAGCGGCGCACCGACGATCGCCGTGATGTTCGGCATCGCCGGCACCGTCATCGCTGCTCGCTCAACCTACGCCCAGGGCCGTGCCTACGCGCCCTGGGTCGCTGCGGCCACGGTGACGGCGGCAGCACTGGCCTGGTGGCTGCGCACCTGGGCCTGGCGTGTCGGATTCCAGGCCAACGGCGAACAGCTGCTGCAACTCGGCCGTCTCTTCCTCTGGTTCCTGTGGCCGGCTTGGCTGCTCGCACTGTGGACCCTCTGGCGTTGGCGACGCCATCTGACCAAGCGCCACATCACGGCCCCCTTGGCGTTGGCCACGGTATCGCTGATCGCCTGCGTGGCCGGTGGTGGTTTCGACCGCGCGCTGATGATCGGGCTGCCCGCCTTTGCCGTGCTCGCAGCCTTTGCATTGCCAACGCTGAAGCGCAGCACAACGTCGGCGATCGATTGGTTCTCGGTGTTCGCGTTCAGCATCGCCGCCCTCGCTGTGTGGGTGATCTACGCAGCCTTCATCACCGGCACACCGGCCAAGCCGGCGGCCAACATCGCGCGCCTGGCGCCGGGGTTTGAGGGCACGTTCTCCGCGCTGCCGTTCGCCATCGCAGTGGCCGGCACGCTGGCCTGGGTCGCTCTTGTGCGCTGGCGCACCGGCCGCCACCGCGCGGCGCTGTGGAAGAGTCTGGTGCTGCCGGCCGGCGGCGTGGCGCTGGCTTGGATGCTCTTGATGACGCTGTGGCTGCCGTTGCTCGACTACGCACGCAGCAACCGGCCATGGGTGGCGCGCATTGCGCCGCATGTGCCGGCGGGCGCCTGTGTCGATGCACCCGGCTACTCGCGCGCGGCGGTGGCGTCACTCGAACAGTACGGCCGCTGGCGCATCGAAGCGCGGGCTGACCATGCAGGGGCCTGCCAGGTCCGGCTGCGCCAGGAGCGCCGGGGCGCCCGGCGCATCGAGATCCCGCAAGGATGGGAAGTGGCCGCGCGGGTGCGCCGCCCTACCGATCGCGATGAAGTGACGCTGGTGCTGCGGCGCTTGCCGTGACCTCGGCAGCGACGCGCTGACGCACGCGCGCCGCCGGCAGCACGATCCTGAACACGGAGCCCTTGCCTGGCTCGCTCTGCATCTCGATCTCGCCGCCGTGGCGTTGCACGACATGCTTGACGATTGCCAAGCCCAGACCCGTGCCACCGGTCTCGCGCGAACGGCTGCCGTCGACGCGGTAGAAACGCTCGGTCAAGCGCGGCAGGTGTTCACGCGCAATGCCGATGCCGTTGTCACGCACTTCAAACACGGCGCAGCCGTCGGCCGCGCGCACGTGCCACTGCACGGCAATGCGTCCGCCATCGGGCGTGTAGCGCACCGCGTTGCCGAGCAGGTTGGCCATCGCACTTGTCAGCTCACTCTCGATGCCGGCCACCACCAGGCCCTGCTGTGCGTCGATGGTCATCTCATGGCGACCCGCCGACAGCAACTCAGCTTCGGCAAACACACGAGCCACCAGCGCGTCGCCGGGCATCCACTGGTCGGACGACGGCCGCGGGCTGCCTTCGAGCTGGGCCAGTGTCAGCAGGTCATCGACCAGCGACTGGATGCGTGTCGTCTGCTGCCGCATCAGCGCCAGCACGCGCGGCTGCTCCGTGGCCGACAACGGCACGGTGGCCAGCGTGTCGACAAAGCCGGCCAGCACCGTCAGCGGTGTGCGGATCTCGTGCGAAACGTTGGCCACGAAGTCGCGCCGCATCGACTCCATGCGCTCGCGGTCGGTGACATCCTGCGACAGCAGCAGCTTCTGGCCGTCGCCGTACGGCCGCACGACGACCTGGATCGTGGCCCGGCCGCGTGGGCTCGTGAACTCGATCGGCGCTTCGAAATTGCCTTCTTGCAGGTGATTGACGAAGACAGGCGTGCGCAGCAGATTGGTGACGAGCTGGCCCTGATCGCGCACTGGATCGAGCCCGAAGTGGTCGGCAGCGCGTGCATTGCACCACTCGATTCGTTCGTCGGCGTCGAGCAACACAACGCCGTTGGGCGACGCATCGATCGCGGCCAGGAACTGACGCAGGCGTTCGCGTTCTGATGTCGTCTCTTGCTCGCGCCCACGCAGGGCTTTCTCGACGCGATAACCGGTTTCACCCCAGAAACCGGTGTCGCGCGGCGCCGGCTGTGTCTGAGAGCTGCGAAGCCACGTCAACAAGCGCTCGGCGCGCAGCGCATCGATCGACGCCGTCAGCGCCACACCTGAAGCCGCTCCCAGGGCCACGCCCAGTCCTGCAAGGCCAATCAAACGACCCGCAACCCAACCGACGAACGCCCCCAACGCCAAGCCCAGCAGCAGGGCGAAGACGCGGCCGAAGGTATCGTTCATCGTCCCGGTAAAGCAACCAACCGGTAGCCCGCGCCGCGCACGGTCTCAACCAAAGGAGCCGACTGCACAGGCTCGAGCGCCTCGCGCAAGCGCTTGATGTGAACATCCACCGTTCGCTCCTCGATGAACACATGGTCGCCCCAGACGCGGTCGAGCAACTGCGCACGGCTGTGCACACGCTCCGGATGCGTCATCAGGAAGTGCAAGAGACGGAACTCGGTGGGCCCGACCTTGGCTTCGCGCGGCGAACCATCGACCAGCCGCGTCACGCGGTGTGTCGCCGGGTCGAGCACAAGACCCGCAACTTCAACCGCTTCATCGAGTGCCTGCGGCGCACGGCGGCGCAGCAGCGCACGCGTTCGCGCCAACAACTCCTTGACGGAAAAAGGCTTCGTCAGGTAGTCGTCTGCGCCACCATCCAGGCCTGCGAGCTTGTCGTTCTCATGGGCGCGCGCCGTCAGCATGATGATCGGCAGCGCCTTGGTACGCGTCTGTGCCCGCCACGACCGAGACAACTGCAGACCCGATTGACCGGGCAGCATCCAGTCGAGGATCACCAGATCGGGCAAGCGTTCGTCCACCTGCGCGGCGGCAGCCGTTGCATCGCCTGCGATGCTGACCTCGAAGCCTTCGTGACGAAGGTTGATCGCCACCAACTCGGCGATCGCCGGCTCGTCTTCGACGATCAGCACACGCGTCATCGGATCGCGTTTTCCACGTCGGACATGGGGGTGTGCCTGACGTCCGCGCCTTTGACGATGTAGATCACCGCCTCAGACAGATTCTTCGCATGATCACCCACGCGCTCGATCGCCTTGGCCACGAAGACCAGGTCGATTGAAGATGAGATCGTGCGGGGGTCTTCCATCATGTAGGTGATGAGCTTTCGCATCAAACCGTCGAACTCCTGGTCGATCTGGTCGTCGCCCTTGAGCACCTGCAGCGCCTGCGCGGTGTCCAGGCGCGCAAATGCGTCGAGTGCCTTGCGCAGTTGCGCTATGGCCAGATCGGCTTCAAATCCAAGATCGGACACTGGCAACCGCAAGCGGCTCGACACACCCGTGTTGATCAGACGTTGCACCGTGCGCGCGATGCGCGCGGCCTCGTCTCCGACGCGCTCGAGGTTGGCGATGATCTTGCTGATGGCGATCAGAAGGCGCAGATCGCGCGCCGTCGGTTGACGCCGGGCGATGATGCCCGAGAGGTCGCGGTCGATCTCGATCTCCATCTGATTGACGCGCTCTTCCTGCTGCAGCACCTGGGTAGCGGTTTCACCGCTGAAGTTCGCCAGCGCATAGACCGCTTGCGCCACCTGCGCCTCGACCATGCCGCCCATTTCGAGCACGCGGTTGGAAATGCCGGCCAGTTCGGCGTCAAATTGGGTCGAGAGATGTTTATCACTCATTGGAGCCCCTCGGTCGATGAGTACATCGCCCGATCCCCCGAGGGGATGCGGACCCGCTTCGGAGCGGCCGTGCGCTCGGCCCGCCAACGCTTCGCGTTCATCCAAATCTCCCGGTGATGTAGTCCTCAGTCTCTTTCTTTTTCGGCTTCATGAACAGCTCGGCAGTGGGGCCGAACTCGATCAGGTCGCCGAGGTACATGTAGGCGGTGTAGTCCGAGACACGGGCCGCTTGCTGCATGTTGTGGGTGACGATGACCACCGTGTAGTCGACCTTGAGTTCGTGGATCAGCTCTTCGATCTTGCCGGTAGAGATCGGATCCAGCGCCGAGCATGGCTCGTCGAGCAACAGCACTTCGGGCTTGATGGCGATGCCGCGCGCGATACACAAACGCTGCTGTTGGCCACCGGACAGGCTCGACCCGCTCTGGCCCAGCTTGTCTTTGACTTCGCCCCACAACGCCGCCTTCTTCAGTGCCCACTCGACGCGCTCGTCCATTTCAACGCGCGGCAGGCTCTCGAACAGGCGCACGCCGAAGGCGATGTTGTCGTAGATCGACATGGGGAAAGGCGTGGGCTTCTGGAACACCATGCCGATCTTCGCGCGGACCAGGGACACGTCAAGTTTCTTGTCGAGGATGTCCTGGCCATCAAGCGTGAGCACCCCCTCAGCGCGCTGTTCGGGGTAGAGCTCGAACATGCGATTGAGCACGCGCAGCAGCGTGCTCTTGCCGCAACCCGACGGGCCGATGAAGGCCGTGACCTTGCGGTCAGGGATGTCGAGCTGGATGTTCTTCAGCGCGTGAAAGCTGCCGTAGTAGAAGTTCAGGCTGCGCGCCGCGATCTTGATGCGCTCACCGACGGCGGATTCGACTTTCATGTCCATGACGATGGTCTGCCTCTAGTGTTTGTTGCGGAACAGCACGCGCGCCAGGATGTTCAGCGCAAGCACGCCCAGCGTGATGATGAAGACGCCCGCCCAGGCCAGATCACGCCAGTTCTCGTACGGGCTCATCGCGAACTTGAAGATCGTCACCGGCAGACTGGCCATTGGCTCGCCGAGGTTGGTGGTGAAGAACTGGTTGTTAAGCGCCGTGAACAACAGCGGCGCAGTCTCGCCAGCAATGCGCGCCAGCGCGAGCAGGATGCCCGTGATGACGCCGGCGCGAGCGGACTTCAACGTCACGGCCCAAATCACCTTCCACTTCGGTGTGCCCAGCGCGTAGGCCGCCTCGCGCAACGCATTGGGGATCAACACCAACATGTTCTCCGTGGTGCGGATAACGACCGGAATGACGATCAGCGACAGCGCGAACACACCCGCCCAGCCAGAAAAGCTCTTGAAGCGCGCCACGATCACGGCGTAGATGAACAGTCCGATGACGATCGAAGGCGCCGACAGCAAAATGTCGTTGAAAAACTGCGTCACGCGGCCGAGCAAGGTTTTCTGCCCATACTCGGCGAGGTACACGCCAGCCATGACGCCGATCGGCGTGCCGATGGCCGTCGCCAAGCCGACCATCATGCCGGAGCCGACGATGGCGTTGGCCAGGCCACCGGTGACTTCCTGCGGAGGCGGCGTGTTCTGGGTAAACACCGTCAAAGCCAAGCCACCGACTCCAAGGCGAATGGTCTCAAAGAGGATCCACGCCAGCCAGAACAAGCCGAATGCCATTGCGCCCAGAGAGAGCGTCAGCGCAAT
Source organism: Burkholderiales bacterium (assembly GCA_031413095.1). Lineage (GTDB taxonomy): Bacteria > Pseudomonadota > Gammaproteobacteria > Burkholderiales > Burkholderiaceae_C > CADEEN01. Next base: position 22,844 of record JANOEG010000590.1, read on the forward strand.
CGCATTCATGCGCTTGCGGCCCGTGTGCTTGCGCATGCGCGCCGCGTCGAGAGTGGTGAGGCCGTTCATGTGCGCCCGCCTTCCTTCTTCTTCAGGCTCGACAACAACACCTTCGACAGAGCAAGCACAACGAAGGTGATGAAGAAAAGCACCAAGCCAAGGTAGATCAGCGAAGCCTGGTGCAGCCCCGGGTTGGCTTCGGCAAATTCATTGGCCAGCGCGGAAGTGATGCTATTGGCGGCTTCGAACAGCGACAGCGAATCGAGTTGATTCATATTGCCGATGACGAAGGTCACCGCCATGGTTTCGCCCAAAGCGCGTCCCAAGCCGAGCATGACGGCGCCGATAACCCCCGTCTTCGTGTATGGCAAGACGACTTTCCACACGACCTCCCACGTCGTCGAGCCGAGCCCGTAAGCCGACTCCTTCAGCATCGCCGGAGTGGTCTCGAAGACATCGCGCGTCACTGACGCGATGAACGGGATGATCATGATGGCCAGAATGATGCCGGCCGAGAGAATGCCGATGCCGACCGGCGCGCCCGACACCAGCGCACCGAGCAGCGGCCAGTCGCCGAACCAGCGCTGCATCGGTTGCTGCACGAAAGTGGCCAGGATCGGGCCAAAGACCAGCAGGCCCCACATGCCGTAAACGATCGACGGCACTGCCGCGAGCAGCTCGACAGCCACGCCGAGCGGGCGGCGCAGCCACCCGGGCGACAACTCAGTCAGGAACAAGGCGATGCCGAAGCTCACCGGCACCGCGATCAACAGCGCAATGGCCGACGTGGCCAGCGTGCCGTAGATCATCACCAGGCCACCGTACCTGTCGTTGACCGGGTCCCACTCGCTGCGCCACAGGAACGACAGTCCGTACTCCTGGATCGCCGGCCACGCGCCAACGACCAGCGAGGCGATGATCCCCATCAGCAGCGCCAGCGTCAGCCACGCCGCCGCATGAGCTGCGATCGCAAACAGAGCGTCTGCCCAAGGGGCGCGGCGCTGACGCGTCGGCGGCGTGTCTCCGGAGGCGGTGCTCTGCATCTTCTTGTCTGCCGGAAGGCCCCCGATCGGGGCGGCGGGGAGTGTAGCGGCCACGGCCTCAGCCCTCAGCGTTGAACATTACTTGTAAGCGACTGCCTTGCCGGAACCATCCTTGACATCGGCCCAGACCTTGCGCACCTGTGTCTTGACGGCGTCGGGCATCGGCACGTAGTCCAGATCGGCGGACATCTTGTCGCCGTTGGCGAAGGCCCAATCGAAAAACTTGAGCGATGCGGCAGCCTGCGCCGGCTTGTCCTGCGCCTTGTGCATCAGGATGAAAGTCGCGCCAGTGATCGGCCAGGCGTCCTTGCCTGGCTGCTCGGTGAGGATCTGGTAAAACGTTTTGTCCCAGGCCGCTCCGGCCGCTGCGGCCTTGAAGGTGGCGTCGTCCGGGTTGACGTAGGTGCCGGCTGCGTTGCGCAACTGCACATGCGCCATCTTGTTGGCCTTGGCATAGGAGTACTCGACGTAGCCAATCGAATTGGGCAGGCGTTGCACAAACGCCGCCACACCTTCATTGCCTTTGCCGCCGGCGCCTGTTGGCCAGTTCACAGCGGCGCCTTCACCAACCTTGCCCTTCCAATCAGCGTTCACTTTGGACAGGTAGTTGGTGTAGATGAATGTCGTGCCGGAACCGTCGGCGCGGCGGACGACAGCGATCGTTGCGTCCGGCAGCGCCACACCCGGATTCAGCGCTGCGATCGACGGGTCACTCCACTTGCCGACCTTGCCGAGGTAGATGTCGCCGAGCACGGAGCCGGTCAACTTGAGCTGCCCCGGCGCAATGCCTTTGACGTTGACAACAGGCACCACGCCGCCCATCACGGTCGGGAACTGCACCAGGCCGTCTTTTTCGAGTTCAGCATCGGTCAGCGGCGCATCCGAGGCACCAAAGTCGACTGTCTTGCCGCGAATCTGCCGCAAGCCTGCTGACGAGCCCACCGACTGGTAGTTGATCTTGGCGCCAGTGGCTTTGTTGTAGGCATCTGCCCACTTGGAGTACAGCGGCGCGGGAAACGAGGCGCCCGCACCGGTGACGTCTTGGGCAACTGCTACGGCGCCAACAGACAGCGCGGCAGCAGCGACAGATAGAGCACGGATTGAGCGCAGGGCTTGCATATCGGGATGACCTCATCAGGTTTGTTGACTCGAACAGACTGTAAAAAACCTGTGTGACACCTCCATGACAGAGTGCAGCCGCAACTGCGAAATTCGACGCCCCTTCGAACAGACACGGCAAAGTCACACAAAGGTCATGCTGCCGTCACAGAGGCTATATAGCCTGCGATTTCTTATACAAAGGAGCCAAATCCATGACCGTCCTGCGCCCGTTGTTGGCCATGACCACTGCGGCCCTCGTTGCGGCCTGTGCCTCCACTCCGCCTCCCGCGACGATCGTCGACACGGCCGCCCGAACACCCAGCCTGTCCACGCTGACCAAGCTGGTCAACGACGCCGGCTTGGCCGAAACGTTGCGCGCCAGCGGACCCTACACCGTCTTCGCTCCGAGCGACGAAGCCTTCAAAGCGGTGCCCGCGGCAACGCTTCAAGCGCTGGCAAAAGACAAGGAACTCCTCAAGTCGGTGCTGACGTTTCATGTGCTGCCGGGCAAGGTGAACAGCGCTGACGTCAAGAACGGCAATGTGAAGACGGTGCAAGGCGCCAATGTCGCGCTGTCCAAGTCGGGCGGCTTCATCACTGTGGAAGATGCGGTGGTGACACTGGTTGATGTGCCCGCGAGCAACGGCGTCGTGCATGTCATCGACCGGGTGCTGATGCCACCGAAGCGCTGAGTTTTCATCAGCGAGTCATCGCGCGGCAGCACAGTGTCGGGACTCAATCCATGGAGCCCGCGATGCACATCCAGCGCTCACCAGCAACACCTGCGCAGTGGCGGCGCCAGCCTCTTGTTTCAACGCACTGCGCGCTGCGCGTTGAATGGGCACAGTCGTTGGCCGACGTGCGCGCCGCACAGCGCCTTCGCTACCGCGTCTTCGTCGAAGAAGGTGGCGCTCAATTGGCCAGCACGGTGCTGCACCACGAGCTCGATGCGTTCGATCCGTGGTGCGAGCACCTGCTGGTTAGGCGTCAAGCGGACGACGAAGTGGTCGGCACCTACCGCGTGCTGACACCTCAGAAGGCGCAGCTCAATGGCGGCCTCTACGCCGACGCCGCGTTCGACCTGGCGCCGCTATGGGCGCTGCGACCGCGCCTGATGGAGCTGGGTCGGGCCTGCGTGCACCCTGCGCACCGCACGGGCGGCGTCATCCTGGCGCTGTGGCGCGCGCTGGCGCAGCTGATGAAGCAGCGCGGTCTGGAGACGATGATCGGTTGCGCCAGCGTGCCGATGCGCGACGGCGGGCATGCCGCCGCCAGCCTGTGGCAGCGCTTGAGCGCCACTCACCTGGCCGCTCCTGAGCTTCAGGTGCGCCCGCGCCTACCGCTGCCGATCGAGCACCTCGACCGCACGCTCGACGCCGCACCACCACCGCTCATCAAGGGCTACCTGCGCCTGGGCGCCAAGCTGCTCGGCCCCCCAGCGTGGGACCCGGACTTTCAGACGGCAGACTTGCCGATGATGGTCTGCTTGAGCGACCTGCCCGCGCGCTACCGACGGCACTTTCTCAGCGAGCGTTGAGGCGCTACACGCAGGCCGCAGCGATGCGTTCCGCTGCGCTCCTGGCTTGCACGGCGTCGCGCGCCTCGACCATCACGCGCAGCAGCGGTTCCGTGCCCGAGGCACGGATCAGCACCCTCCCGCTGTCGCCGAGTTCGCGCTCGACTGCCGCCTGCGCGTCCTTGAGGCGCGGGTTGGCTTGCCAGTCGCTGCCCGCCGCAATGCGCACGTTGATCAGCGTTTGCGGGAACAGCGACACGCCCTCGAGCAGCGCTGCCAGCGGCTTGCCGCCGCGCTTGACGGCTTCGAGCACCAGCAAGGCGCTGACGATGCCATCGCCGGTGGTGTGCTTGTCGAGCGCGAGCAGGTGGCCCGAGCCCTCGCCGCCAAGCTGCCAGCGCCGCGCGCCGAGTTCTTCGAGCACGTAGCGGTCGCCGACCTTGGCGCGCACGAAGGGCACGCCCATCGCCTTGAACTCCACTTCGACCGACATGTTGGTCATCAGCGTGCCAACCGCGCCCGCAACCTTTTCGCCGCGGCTCATCCGGTCAGCCACCATCAGGTAGAGCAGCTCGTCGCCGTTGAACAGGCGGCCAGCGGAATCGACCATCTGCAAGCGATCGGCATCGCCGTCGAGCGCGATGCCGTAGTCGGCCTTGTGCTCGGCCACCGCCGCCACCAATGCCTTCGGCGCCGTGGCGCCAAACCCCGCGTTGATGTTGATGCCGTCGGGCGCACACCCGATCTTCACGACCTCGGCGCCGAGTTCGTGAAAGACGTTCGGCGCCACCTGGTAGGCCGCGCCATGCGCCGCATCGATGACCAGCTTCATGCCCTTCAACGACAGCTCGTTGGAAAACGTGCTCTTGCAGAACTCGATATAGCGCCCGCCCGCGTCGTCCAGCCGCCGCGCGCGGCCAAGGCCCGCCGAATCAACCCAGGCCGGCGTTTCGTCGAGCGCAGCTTCGACCGCCAGCTCCCACGCATCAGGGAGCTTCGCACCAGCCGCAGAGAAGAACTTGATGCCGTTGTCGGGGAAGGCGTTGTGCGAAGCGCTGATGACGACGCCCAGGTCCAGCCGCAGCGCGCGTGTCAGGTAGGCCACGCCGGGCGTCGGCAGCGGCCCCGACAGCAGCACGTCAACCCCGGCCGAGGCAAAGCCGGCTTCGAGCGCCGACTCGATCATGTAGCCCGAGATGCGTGTGTCCTTGCCGATCAGCACCGTCGGCCGCCGGGTTTCGCGCTTCAACACCCGGCCCACGGCGTGGCCCAGGTGAAGCATGAAGTCGGGGGTGATCGGGCTCTGGCCGACGGTGCCGCGAATGCCGTCGGTGCCGAAGAAGCGTCTTGTCATGTCGTTTTTTCCTCTGGCGCGATCGTCGCACACCAGACTTTCATCGCATCGACCGTGGCTGCGACATCGTGCACGCGCACGATGCGTGCGCCGCGCTCCACCGCGACCATCGCCGCGGCGACACTGGCGCCAAGGCGCTGATCGACGCTGCGGCCTGTGATGGCGCCCAGCGTGGATTTGCGCGACCACCCGACCAAAAGCGGTGAGCCGAGCGAGACCAGCTCGCGCTGGCGCGCCAGCAGCGCCAGGTTGTGCTCGACACTCTTGCCGAAGCCGATGCCGGGGTCCAATGCGATGCGATCGAAACCGATGCCGGCGACAAGCGCCGCATCGCGCCGCGCCGCCAGGAAGGCAGCAACCTCAAGCACGGGATCGTCGTAGCGCGGCGCCGCCTGCATCGTGCCCGGCTCGCCTTGCATGTGCATCAGGCACACAGCGGCGCTCGGATGCGCGGCCACAGTCTCGAGCGAACCGGGCCGCTGCAACGCGCGGATGTCGTTGATGATGTCAGCGCCGAGGTCTAGCGCCGCACGCATCACCGTGGGCTGGCTCGTGTCCACCGACACTGGCACGCCCAGCGTCAGCGCGTGACGCAACACCGGTAACACGCGCGCCAGCTCTTCGTCTGCACTCGGCGTGCGGGCGCCGGGGCGTGTCGATTCGCCGCCGATGTCGAGGAGGTCGGCACCCGCACCCACCAGCCGTTCGCAATGGGCGATCGCTTCACGCTCGTGGGCAAATTGGCCACCGTCGGAAAACGAATCGGGCGTGACGTTGACGATGCCCATCACCCGCGGCACCGACAGATCGATCGTGAATCTAGAGGTGCGCCAGGAGGTCATCAACGAAGAACGGGGCCGAAGCCCCGTTTGGTGTTCATGCAGCTCTTGGGCTCAGGCCGTGTGCGTCACCGCTTCGCCACCGACAGCCGGCGCAGTGCCGCTGCCGCCACCGGACGGCGGCGAGCTGCCCGACCAGTCCTTCGGCGCACGCGGCGGACGGCCCTGCATGATGTCCTCGATCTGCTCGCCGTCGATGGTCTCCCATTCGAGCAGCGCCTTGGCCATGATGTGCATCTTGTCCTGGTTGTCTTCGATCAGCTTGCGCGCAATGCCGTACTGCTCGTCGATGATGCGGCGCACTTCGGCATCGACCTTGCGCATCGTCTCTTCCGAGATGTTGGTCGTCTTGGTCACCGAGCGGCCGAGGAAGACCTCGCCCTCATTCTCGGCATAGACCATCGGGCCGAGCGCATCGCTCATGCCGTAGCGCATGACCATGTCGCGCGCCATGTGCGTCGCGCGCTCGAAGTCGTTCGACGCGCCGGTCGTCATCTGGCCCATGAAAACCTCTTCGGCGATGCGGCCGCCGAACAGCATGGAAATCATGTTGAGCATGCGGATGCGGTCGGTGCTGTAGCGGTCTTTCTCCGGCAACGACACGGTGACGCCCAGTGCGCCGCCGCGCGGAATGATCGTCACCTTGTGCACCGGGTCGAGCTTGGGCAGCATCTTGCCGATCAGCGCGTGGCCGGATTCGTGGTACGCCGTGTTCTTGCGCTCATCTTCGTCCATGACCATCGACTTGCGCTCCGCGCCCATCATGATCTTGTCCTTGGCCTTCTCGAAGTCCTGCATCTCGACGACGCGGCCGTTGCGGCGCGCCGCGAACAGCGCCGCTTCGTTGACCAGGTTAGCGAGGTCCGCACCCGAGAAGCCGGGCGTGCCGCGCGCGAGGATGTCGGCCCGAATGTCCTGGCCGATCGGCACCTTGCGCATGTGCACGTTCAGAAGGGCCTCGCGGCCGCGCACGTCGGGCAGCGTCACGTAGACCTGGCGGTCGAAACGGCCGGGGCGCAGCAGCGCGGGGTCGAGGACGTCGGGACGGTTCGTAGCGGCGATGATGATGACGCCTTCCTGGGTGTCAAAGCCGTCCATTTCCACGAGAAGCTGGTTGAGCGTCTGCTCGCGTT
>JANOEG010000591.1:0-2467 GCA_031413095.1 Burkholderiales bacterium
GTATGCGTCCGGTGAACCCGTCTTGACGACGGCGGGCGCGATCAGCTTGCAGTGATGGTCGGCTGCCAGAGATGCGGCAGCAACTCGTCGATGCGACGGGCCGGCTGCGTGGGCAAGCGCTCGAGCACGTCCTTCAGGTAGGCATAGGGATTGTGCCCGTTGAGCCGTGCCGAGTGCACCAGACTCATGATCGCGGCAGCGCGCTTGCCCGCCCTCAGGCTGCCTGCGAACAGCCAGTTGTTGCGCCCGAGCGCGATCGGCCGGATCTGGTTCTCGACCCAGTTGTTGTCTGCCGGCAGATCACCGTCATCCAGGTAGCGCGTCAACGCTGCCCAGCGGTTCAGGCTGTAGTCGATGGCCTTGGCGGTGGCCGAACCGTCCGGCACCTTCTGCCGCTGCAGTTGCAGCCACTTGTTGAGCGCATCGGCTACCGGCCGCGCCTTCAACTGCCGGATGCGTCTTCGCTCGTCCGGGTCGACGCCTTGTACTTCGCGCTCGACTTCATACAGCTGTACGAAGTATTCGAGCGCCTCCTCGGCGACCTGGCTCTTGTGGTTCGCCCACAGGTCGAAGAACTTGCGCCGTGCATGTGCCAAGCATCCCGCCTCGGTCACACCCATCGTCAGCAGCTGTTTGTAGCCTGAGTAGTCGTCGCAGACCAGCTTGCCGCGCCAGCCGCAGTTGTGGTCGCTGCCTGGCAGCCCAAGGAACTCGCGTGCATGCAGCCCTGCACGGCTCTCGGCGAAGTCGAAGACCACCGCCTTGGTCTCGTTGAAGCGGGTCGTGCAGTAGCTCCACAGGTACGCCCGGTGCGTCTTGCCATTGCCCGGCTTGAGCATGGCCACCGGCGTCTCGTCGGCGTGCAGCACGTCGTGCCTGAGCAGCTCTGCCGTCAGTGCGTCCACCAGCGGTTGCAACTGAGCCCCGCACTCGCCCACCCATTGCGCCAGGGTCGAGCGCGCGATGGCCAGGCCGGCGCGCTCGAAGATGCGCTCCTGCCTGTACAGCGGCAGGTGATCGAGGAACTTGGCGACCAGCACCTGGGCCAGCAGCCCGGCGGTGGGGAGGCCCTTGTCGATGATGTGCGGCGCCACCGGCGCCTGCACCAGCGTCTCGCACTTGGCGCAGACCCACTTGCCGCGCACATGGCGCTCGACGGTGAACACGCCGGGCGCGTAGTCCAGCTTCTCGGCCACGTCTTCGCCAATGCGCTTGAGCGCACAGCCGCAAGCGCAGGTGGTGTTCTCGGGCTCGTGGTGAACCTCGCGGCGCGGCAAGTTGGCGGGCAACTTCTCGCGCTTGGGTTGTTGCTTGTCCTCAGGCGCCTTCTTCTCGCGGCGCAGGCTCTCGAGTTCCTTGGCCAGCGCTGCCAGGTCGGCGTCGATGGTCTCCTCGATCAGGCTCTTCTGCTCGGCATTGAAGGCTTCGCTCTTGGCTGCGAACTTCAGTCGCTTGAGCACGGCCATCTCGTGCGTGAGCTTGTCGATGATGGCTTGCTTGAAGGCAGACTCGCGCGCCTGGCGTTCGATGAGACCGTCCTTGACCGCCACCTCGGCCATCAGCGAGTGCAGGGCCTGACGCAGTTGCGTCGGGTCCAGCGTGTCGATGTACGATGAGGCGATCACGGATCGTGATCTTGCCCGACCGTGCGCTGGTGCGCATCAGCACTTCCGGCAATTGCATGACGACAGGCAGCGCTACAGCACGGTGATGACTCCGGCCTCGCCGACGCGCTGCCAGGGCAGGCCGAGCACGAGTGCGTCGAGTTGAGGGTGCGTCAACGACAGTGTGGTGCCTGCGTCCTTGGGCCACACGAACTTGCCCTGGTTGAGCCGACGCGCGGCGAGCCACACGCCGATGCCGTCGTGCACGAGCACCTTCATGCGGTTGGCTCGGCGGTTGGCGAACAGGTACGCATGGTGCGGCCTGGCCGAGCCGAAGACGTTGACGACACGCACGAGCGCCGCTTCGGTGCCGGCTCGCATGTCCAGCGGCTCAATGGCCAGCCACACGGCATCCACTCGGATCACCGCAGCAGCTCGCGCATCCAGGCCCCGAAGTCGGCCGCGGCCGACACTGGCCAAGTGATCGTCATCGTGGTCGTGCCTCGGCGCAACTGGATCTGTATGTCGCGCACGTCCGTGGGCGGCGACACCTCCGGCAACGACACTGGCACGAACTCGCCGGTGGCTGTCGCAAGCGCAGGCCGCGACTCGCGGGACAGTTGCCGCCAGCGGTGCACGACGTTGGCGTTGATGCCATGCGACATCGCCACCTTGGCAACCGAGGCGCCAGGGGCGTCGCACTCGGCCATCACTTGCGCCTGCAGCTGCGCGCTGTAGCGCCTTCTCGATCCAGTTCCCGAAGCGGCTCTGTCGCTTGTCATCGTGTCCACCTATTCCTACGTGGACACGATCCTTCACGTCGCGACGACCAAGATCAAGATGACTTTGCCGGACGCATACCG
>JANOEG010000592.1:0-5487 GCA_031413095.1 Burkholderiales bacterium
CCTGATGTTCGGCTACGCCTGCGACGAAACGCCCGAGCTGATGCCCGCGCCGATCTATTACGCGCACCGCCTGGTCGAGCGCCAGGCGCAACTGCGCAAAGACGGCCGCCTGCCCTTCCTGCGCCCCGACGCGAAGAGCCAGGTGACGATGCGCTATGTGGACGGCAAGCCGCACAGCATCGACACCGTGGTGCTGTCCACGCAGCACAGCCCCGACCAGAGCGAGACGGCCAAGAAGATGAAGGCCTCGTTCACCGAAGCGATCATCGAAGAGATCATCAAGCCGGTGCTGCCCAAGGAGTGGCTGAAGGACACCAAGTACCTGATCAACCCGACCGGCCGCTTCGTCATCGGCGGCCCGCAGGGCGATTGCGGCCTGACCGGCCGCAAGATCATCGTCGACACCTACGGCGGCGCCTGCCCGCACGGCGGCGGCGCGTTCTCGGGCAAGGACCCGACCAAGGTCGATCGTTCGGCGGCGTATGCCGCGCGCTACGTCGCCAAGAACATCGTCGCCGCCGGCTTGGCGCGGCAATGCCAGATCCAGGTGGCCTACGCGATCGGCGTCGCGCGGCCGATGAACATCACCGTCTACACCGAAGGCACGGGCGTGATCAGCGACGACAAGCTGAGCAAGCTGGTGGCCGAACACTTCGACCTGCGCCCGCGCGGCATCATCGAGATGCTCGACCTGCGCCGGCCGATCTACGAGAAGACGGCGGCGTATGGGCACTTCGGTAGAGAAGAGCCGGAGTTCACTTGGGAGAAGACCGACAGAGTTGCAGCCCTTAAGGCTGCGGCCGGGCTGTAATCCCGCCGCGCGCCAGCGCGGTCTCGGTCTTCCGGCGAAGCCGCTGACCAGACGGGCGACGGGAGTCGCCCGTCGTTGTGTTCGTACCGAGGTAAGGCAGAATGTCTTACCAAGCTCAGGCACATCAATCATGCCCAAAGTCCAGGTACTCTCGGCCAAGCTCTCCAGCAAGGGCCAGGTCGTCATTCCCGCCGACGTGCGCAAGCGGCTCGGCCTTTCGCAAGGCTCCGTCCTGCGCTTCCGCCTCGACGAAGACGGCGTGCGCCTGCTCGCCGCCGCCGGTGACGTGCGCCGCCTCAAAGGCCGCCTGGCGGCGCCGGAAACGCCCGTGTCGGTTGAAGACATGAACCGCACCATCGCCGAGCGGCGCAGCCGCATCGGCAGCGCGCGGTGATCGCCCTCGACACCAACGTCCTCGTGCGCTACCTCGCGCAAGACGATGCAAAGCAGTCCGCGCTCGCCACCCGCTTGATCGAAAAAACACTCGACCCTTCGAACCGCGGTTTCGTCAGCCTGATCACGCTGATCGAAACGGTGTGGGTGATGGAGAGCCGCTACGGCGCCGATGCCGCCACCGTGGCCGGCATCCTCGACGACCTGGTCGATGCGTCGTCGCTGCAACTGCAAGACGCGCAGGCCGTGGCTGCCGCTTCAAAGCGCTATGCCAAAGGCGGCGTCGATCTGCACGACTGCCTGATCGTCAGTCTGGCGGCCGATCGCAAGGCCGGCGTCGTCACCTTCGATGCCAGGGCTGCCAAGCGCCTGGGAATGCAAGTGCTGCGCTGAGCGCGCGGGCCTGCCGCGCATCGATCGTCTGCCGTTTTCAGCGGTCCACAAATCCTGCCTCGCGCTGTGAGCGCAACGCGACGACAACCTGCCCAAGCTGGTGGCAGAGCACTTTGACCTGCGCCCACGCGGCATCATCGAGATGCTCGACCTGCGCCGGCCGATCTACGAGAAGACGGCGGCGTACGTGCACTTCGGCAGAGAAGAGCCGGAGTTCACCTGGGAGCGGACGGACAAGGTCGCGGCGCTGAGGGCGGCAGCAGGCCTCTGATCGAACTGGAGCGACATGGTCAGAAGGGCGGCGCGAGCCGCCCTTCGTCGTTTTCAGCGCTGTAGCCGCCCCGTGATCTCCAACTCGGCAAGGTCTTGCTGCACCTGCCTCTGGAGCGCCCTTACGACCCACGAATTCATCGAGCGCCCTTCAGCGGCGGCCGCGCGCTTGACGACCGCCTTGACGTCGTCCGGGAGCCGAAGCGACACCTTCCAGATTCCAGCTCGTTCAGCCAATGCCACGTCTCCTTCCGACCACGCCTAGGGCACCAGCCGCTGCTGGCCGTTTTCGAACCACGCAGGTTCATAGCCATCCTTAAGCAGAATTGCGCGCGTATCGATCTGCCCCGATTCGCGCAGACGCCCCAAGTACTTCGTCAGCGTGCTCGCATCCTCGCTGAGCGCATGCGACAGCCCATCGCACTGGCATTGCGCGATCAGCTTGAAGTCGTCCTTCACCCGCACCCGATCGTCGCCAGCATCCCGCGGGCTGGAACGAACCAGCAGGCCGCAGGCCATGGCGTGGTCCACGTTGAACGGCAGCACGATGAAGTTGCGCAACGGCAGGTCATTGATCGCCTGTTTGACCTGGTACTCGGAAATCACCACGGTCGACAGGAACATCGGCACCCGGCGCGCAATGCACTCCTTGTAGAACCGCTGCGCCACGCCATGGTGCGCACGAGCCGGGTCGCTCAGACTGATCAGGAAGCTCGTGTCCAGCAGCACGCTGTTCAATCGCCGCCTCCGCGCACTTCATCGACCCATGCCGTCGCGTCGGCCACATCCTTCCACGCCTGGGCACCGCGGCGCGTCAGGCGCGCCATATCGGCCTCGTCGAACTGAGGCGCGTACTCGACGAACTCGATCAGCTCAGCGTCCTTCAACTCGCGCGTCAGCACGTTGTACTTGGCGCGAATGCGCAGCATGGCCTGCTTGTACAAGCGGTTCTGCGTGTCGTCGTGCAGCACCCTGCGCTCGGTGCTGACTTTGAGCAGCGTCTTGTTGGGCAAGCGCACATGCGCATTGGCCCGCGTCGAGCCGCCCAGGTCCTCGATCTCACCGCGGACATAGCGCTCGACCATGACCCACTGGTCGGCATCGTCGGCTCGAAAATCCGAATTCGCATCGATCACCAACGGCGCGTCGAGAAACGGCGCGCTGATTCTGTAGGCGATGCCTTGAGTCAGGCGCGCTGCCTTCTGCCAGCGCTCCACAACTTCGCGGCGCCTCACGTCGAGCGTGTCGAGAAGCTCGGAGGTACGCAACCATCGCAGATCGTGAAACAGTGTTGGGGCGGCGCCGATAGGCGCCGTCACGATTGCCACCGAGCCCGAACGCAGGCCGACCTCGAGTGCGCTCGTATCGACTTCGCGATTGCTGCCACGCAGCAGTGTCGACACGTCGGCCGTGAAGTCAGCCAACGCGAGCAGATGCACACGGTCGGGCGTCGCCTCGTAGCCCGAGGTCTCGTCGATGAGCGAGAAGGTGAGCGACTGCGCTTCCATGGTCAGTTCATTGTAGGTATCGCCTTGTTCGGCTGCCACCACCATGGTCAAGGCCGTTTCGTCGCGCGCTCGCGGTTCAACGCCAGCAGCCGCCGAAGAATCTCATCGTCTGGCATCGACGGCGTGTAGTCGGCCCAGCCGTAGGCCGCGGCCACGGCGGCGTCGAGTTGGGCGTGGGCTTGGGCGAGCCAGGCCGGGCGCTGGTTGTAGAGGTTGGTCAGCGTGCGCTTGGCGAGTTCCCTTTCGAAGCCGGGTTTGCTGACGATGCGGTCGGGGTACGGCGACGTTGTCATGCCCAGCGGCACGACCTCGGGCACACGCTCGGTCCACTCGGGCGGATTCAGCCAGGCGTCGCGCAGCGTCACCATGCGCTTGGCGGCGTGGGCTATTGGCAAGGCGTGCGTGCGCACGGCGGGCGGAAGATCGGCGGGGATCAGCGCGCCATCGGGCTGCGTGGTCTCGGTGCACTGGTGCGCGGTGTGGGCGGGGGTGAGGCCGGCGGGGAAAGGGAAGGTTTCGAAGCAGGTGGTGGGCGTGTAGCGCGGGTCGTTGCCCTTGCCGAGCCATGTGCACATGCCCAGAGACCAAAGCTCGTGCGGCCGGCTATGCACCATGCCAAACGTGGTGTCGTCGGCGCGAGCAACGATCACAACGGCTGAGTCTGGTAGCACGCTCGAAGCGCGCCACGCCCAAGCGCGATGCTTAGCGACGCGAGGTGTGACCGCATATCGACCAATCGCAGCCACGGCACGCCGCAGGCCTGGCACGGTCTCGCCGTGGAGCCACCACCACTTGGCTCTTGACTCCCTCCGTTGCGCCAAGCGCGCCGCCTTCACATTCTTTTCGACGTGTGCGAAGGGCGCCTCGTAGCAGGCCGCCTCGCTTTGCGACATTTCCACGCCGAAGTCGATGATCCATGTGTCCGAAGCACGCCGCACAACGTCAAGCCCGTTAACCCACGGTCGAAGCACCAATGCACTGGACTTACCGTTGGGATTCGGTTGCTGGAGCCACTTTCTTGCCTGTTCACCTGGAATGTCGAATGCACCCACTTTGACCGGCCCTTGAAAGGATGCACCCTTCGTTCCGGACAGCGGCACACCTGTGTGGACGCTGCTCGCCTCGGCCTCAAGGTTTACGCCGATCGTTGACACCCCGGAACCGTCTAGTTGCGCACCTTGCGGCGACACACCGAACCCCACTAACGAAACCCGCACCGCCGCACCGTCGTTTACCCACGCCTCGTCGCTCCACGCCTCGAAGATGCGTGTGGTCTTCGCCACACGATCGAGCACCTCGCGGTTCTTGCCGCCGCGTATCGAGTTCGTCGCCACCAAACCCGCCCGCAGCAGCGCTCCCGCTTCGATCTGCGCCCTCGCCTTCTCGAACCAGTAGCAAACCAAATCCGCGCCGCCCGGCACGCGGCCTTTGTACGCGGCGCGCAGCGCTTCGGTGTAGTCGTCACCGAGTTCACTGCGCATCTTCTTGTCGCCGACGAACGGCGGATTGCCGATCACCGCATCGGCTGTCGGCCAGACTGCTTCGCTGCCATCCGCGTTCAACACCGCATCCCTACACTCGATGTGATCCAGCGGCTCCAGCACCGGCCGCGTCTTGAACGCATAGCCTTTGTCGATGCGCCACTGCAGCTCGCCGATCCACACTGTCACGCGCGCCAGCTCGGCCGCGTACTCGTTCAACTCGATGCCGAGCACGTTGTGCGGGCCGGTGCCGTCGTGCTGTCGCTCCAGGCCCAGCGCCTCGGCTTCGAAGTTGACCTGGTGCTCGATGTCCTTCAGTGCCTTCAGCGCCAGATAAAGAAAGTTGCCGCTGCCGCAGGCCGGGTCGAGCACGCGAAAGGCTTTCAGCCGTTCGAGATACGCGACAAACACCGCCTGCGCATCGCGGTACGCCTTGTCGCCATGCTTCTTGCTCTTGGCCATCGCCTTGCCGATCGCAGCCTGGCTCTGCTGCCACTCGGCGAGCAGCGGGCGCACGACCACCGGCTCGACCAGGCGCAGGATGGTCGCCGGGTCGGTGTAATGCGCGCCGAGCTGGCTGCGCTTGGCGGGGTCGAGGCCGCGCTCGAACAGCGTGCCGAAGATGCTCGGG
>JANOEG010000593.1:0-3168 GCA_031413095.1 Burkholderiales bacterium
GTCTTCGGCGTCACCAGCCCGGTGGCCGACAACATCTGGTGGGGCATCTCGCCGATCTCGGCGGGCATCTTCGGCGTCCCAGTGGGCATTGCGGTGATCATCATCGTCAGCCTGTTGACGCCGGCGCCGAGCCGTGCAACGCAGGAGCTCGTCGAGCATGTGCGTTATCCGGATCTGAAGCTGAGCAAGACCTGATCAGTACGTGATGACTGTTTGATCGCGGTTAAGGCCGCGACCTCGCAAGGGCCCCGAAAGGGGCCCTTGTTCTTTATGCTGGGCGACATGAAGGCGTCTTCTTTGTCGTCACCGCAACGCAAGTCTGCGGGCCTGCACATCGCTTGCCCGCTGCGCACCGGCATCGAAGACGCGGTCGCGATGGGCGCGTGCGAACTCTCGCTCAGAGAGGGCCTCCTGCCATGACCCCCTCATCGAGCCTGATCGCCAACCTGCGCGCCGAGCTGATGCGTTTCGCGCCGTTCGCGCAGATGCAGCCGGAGCATATCGATCGTTTCGTCGCTGCCTGCACGCAAAGCTATTTCGAACCTGGCGAAGTGGTGCTCGCGCCGTCGCACGGGGTGGTCACGCGCCTGTTGTTCGTGCGCCGAGGCAGCATCAGTGGCCGGCGCGGCCTGGCCCAACAGGAGAACGTCAGCGAAGGCGGGTTCGAGTACGAAGCCGGTGACCTCTTTCCGGTGGGCGCCGTGGTGGCCGCGCGCGCCGTCACCGCGACGTACACCGCCAATGCCGACACCTTCTGTCTGGCGCTGCCAGCCGCGGCCCTGCAGACGCTGGCCGGCGACAGCGCGCCGCTGGCTGATTTCCTGAATGGCCGCGTGCAGCAGTTTCTCGACCTGTCGCGGCGCGCGCTGCAAGTGGCGTATGCGTCGCAGTCGATGGCCGAGCAGTCGCTCGAAACACCGCTCGGCGACTTGTTGCGTCGCGCCGCCTTCACCGTATCACCCACCACACCGCTAGCGGATGCGCTGCAGGCCATGCACGGCAAGCGCATCGGCTCGGTGCTGGTGGCCGACGACGACAGCGGCGCTGCCATCGGCATCTTGACGCGCCACGACGTGCTGGGCCGGATCACGCTGCCGGGCCTGTCGCTGGCCACACCGGTCAGCGCCGTGATGAGCCAACCGGTGCACAGCCTGGGCCTGAAGCACACCGCGCAAGACGCGGCGCTGTTGATGTCACGCCACGGCATCCGCCATGTGCCGGTGGCTGACGACGCGGGGCGTGTCGTCGGCATCCTGTCCGAGCGCGACCTGTTCGCGTTGCAGCGCCTGTCGCTGAAGCAGGTCAGCACCGCGATCCGCGCCGCCGCCGATGTGCCGACGCTGCAACAGGTGGCTGCCGACATCCGCCGCTTCGCGCGCAACCTGCTCGGCCAGGGCGTGCACGCCAGGCAGCTCACCGAGCTCATCAGCCACTTGAACGATGTGCTGACCGAGCGCCTGGTCACGCTGATCGCAGCGCAGCGCAGCATCGACCTGACGCGCGTCTGCTGGCTGGCCTTCGGCAGCGAAGGCCGCAGCGAACAGACCATCGCCACCGACCAGGACAACGGCATCGTCTACACCAGCGGCCAGCCGGAGCAGGAGCGGCCGGCGCTGCTGGCCTTTGCACGCGAGGTCAACGAAGCGCTCGACGTTTGCGGCTACCCGTTGTGCAAAGGCAATGTGATGGCGAGCAACCCGGACTGTTGTCTGACGCAAGCCGAATGGCTGGAGCGCTTTGCCGACTGGATCGACCATGGCGCGCCCGAAGACCTGCTCAACGCCAGCATCTATTTCGATCTGCGTGCGCTGGCGGGTGCGGCGGCGCTGACGCAGCCGATGCGCGAACTCGTGGCCACGCACGCCGCGCGCAACGCCCGCTTCATGAAGCAGATGGCCGAGAACGCCTTGCGCAATGGCCCGGCGCTGACCTGGACCGGCGCCATCGACACCCACACACTAGGCGATCAGCAGGTCATCGACTTGAAGCTGCACGGCACTGCGGTCTATGTCGATGCAGCGCGCTTGTTCGCGCTGGCGCACGGCATCACGGCCACCGCAACGCGTTCGCGTTTCGAAGCGGCCGCGCGCGCCATGGGGGCGCCACCGCGGGAGGCCGAGGCCTGGACCAGCGGCTTCGAAGTGCTGCAGATGATGCGCTTGCGGGTGCAGCTGGCCAGCGCCGGCCGCGAGGCGGTGGACGCCAGCGACGGCAACCCGAACCTGGTCGATGTGGACGCGTTGAACGACATCGACCGCCGCGTCCTTAAGGAGAGTCTGCGTGTGGCGCGGCGACTGCAGCAGCGCATCGAGATGGACTACGTGCGATGAGCCTGCTCTCGCGCTGGCTCGGTGCTGGCGCCAGCGCCAGCGACCAGTCGGCCCTCGACGCGCGCCGCTGGGTCGTGCTCGACGTCGAGACCACCGGCCTGGACATGCACCACGACGTTCTGCTGGCCATCGCTGCGGTGGCTGTGCAGTTCGACGAAGAAGGCGCGGCGCCACGCATCGCGCTGCATGACAGCTTCGAAGCCGTGCTGCACCATCAAAGCGCGAGCACCGACAAGGACAACATCCTCGTCCACGGCATCGGCGTCGGCGCGCAGCGCGCCGGTGCACCACCGGCAGATGTTCTGCAAGCCTTCGAGCGCTGGATCGGCACCGCGCCGCTGTTGGCCTACCACGCGGCATTCGACCGCACGATGCTCAGCCGGGCGATGCAGGGGGCGTTGCGACGGACGCTGAACAACGCCTGGCTCGATCTCGCGCCGGTGGCCGCGGCACTGCACCCCGACGTTGGCGCCCACGCCCTCGACGAATGGCTCGACCACTTCGACATCGAGTGTGCGGTACGCCATCAGGCCGCGGCCGACACGCTGGCCACGGCCGAGCTGTTGCTGCGTCTCTGGCCTGCCGCGCGCAAGAGGCGGTGCGCAACATTTGCCGCATTGTCCCAGCTCGACAAGCACCAGCGCTGGCTTCGCGGCTGAAGGCCTAGCGCAGAAAGTCGCGCAACGCCTGCGCCAAACGCTCAGGCTGGTCGTGGTGCAGCATGTGGCCACAATCGTCGAGCCTCACGCGGGTCACACCCGGCACCACCGCCAGTCGCGACTCGAATTCGGCGTGCGTGTAGCGGTCTCCCCACCACTTCGTCATGTCGGTGTTGGCG
>JANOEG010000594.1:0-3688 GCA_031413095.1 Burkholderiales bacterium
CACGGTGATCTTGGCCGCCGGATCGACGTCGAGGTGGTTGCGCAGGTTGCGCAGGCCCTTGAGGCCCTGAGCTACCGTGTTGTCGAAGTGATAGACAACGCGGTCCTGGGCCGATGCGGCGGTGGCGGCCAGGCACAGCAAGGCCGCGATGGTCAATTGACGAAATGTTTGCATGGCAATCTCCGTTGGACCTTCATCGAGTGGAAGCGATGCCCGGATTGTTGGCCATGCCCACCAGCTTCGGCGTGTTGATCTTGCGAGGCTTGACCCGGCCGCCCTGCGCCTTGAGCCAGGACTCGACGACATCCCACACTGGCTTGTTGCCCGGCGCCGTGCGCGCCTCTTCGGCCACCGGCGCCCAACCGGCGACCTTGTATTTCTTGTCTGCCTCGATGGGCTTGCCGGCCAGGCGCATGTCGGCGATGCGGCTGCCCATCCTGGCCAGCGGATCGCAGCTGTAGGCCAAGCCGCCGACACGCACCATGTCGCCGCCCTGCTGGTAGTACGGGTCGGGGTTGAAGAGGTTGTCGGCCACGTCTTCGAGGATGGTCTTGATCGTCTCGCCCGTCATCTCGCTGACCGTTGCGTACGGGTAGGTGATGGCGAGCTGGTCCATCATCAGCTCGCGCGTGATCGTGTCGCCCGGCAGCAGGGTCGTGCCCCAGCGGAAGCCCGGCGAGAACGCCATGTCGGCGCCCTGCACGTCCATCAGCGCGTCGCAGATCAACTGGTCCCACGAGCCGTTGAAGTTGCCGCGGCGGTAGAGCAGGCCGTCGGTCACAGCCAGCTTCTCGGCCAGCTTGGCTTCGTAGGGCGCACGCACCTTGGTGAGCAGCGCCTGCATCTCGGCATCGGCCTTGAGCTGGTTGGCAAAGATCGGCAGCAAGCGGTAGCGGAAGTCGGCGACCTTGCCGGCCTTGACGTCGAAGTCCATCAGGCCGAGGAACTTGCTGTTGCTGCCGGCATTGGTGACGAGCGTCTTGCCGCCGGGGTTGGCCACCGGCACCGCCACCGGCACGCCGTCGTGCGTGTGGCCGCCGAAGATGGCATCGATGCCGCGCACGCGCGAGGCCATCTTCAAGTCCACGTCCATGCCGTTGTGCGACAGCAGCACGACCACTTGCGCGCCCTTGGCGCGCACCTCGTCGACCACCTTCTGCATGTTCTCGTCCTGGATGCCGAAGCTCCAGTCGGCAACCATGTAGCGCGGGTTGGCGATCGGCGTGTACGGAAAGGCCTGGCCGATGATGGCGCACGACACGCCGTTGATCTCGCGCATCGTGTACGGCTTGAAGACCGCGTCGCCAAAGTCCTGGGTCTTGATGTTCTGCGCCAGGAATTCGATCTTGCCTTTGAAATCCTTGTCGACGATTTCCTTCACCCGCTCCATGCCGTAGGTGAACTCCCAGTGGCCGGTCATGACATCGACCGTCAGCAGCTTGCCGGCATCGACCATGTCCTGCGCGTTGGTCCAGAGTGACGTGGCCGAGCCCTGCCAGGTGTCGCCGCCGTCGAGCAGTAGCGCGCCGGGGCGGCTGGCCTTCAGTTGCTTGACCAGCGTGGCCAGGTGCGCGAAGCCACCGACCTTGCCGTAGCGGCGCGCCGCCTTGTCGAAGTCGAGGTAGGTGAAGGCATGCGCTTGGGCGCTGCCGGGCCGCACGCCCGCCGCCTTGAGCAGCGCCTCGCCGACGAGGTGCGGCAGTTGGCCCTGCATCGAGCCGATGCCGAGGTTGACGCTGGGTTCGCGGAAGTGAATCGGCTTCAACTGCGCGTGACAGTCGGTCATGTGCAGGAAGGACACGTTGCCGAACGGTGCAAGGTCGTAGAGGCCGCTTTGTGCCGTGGCAGCGTCGGCATCGGCGTAGCGCCCCAGGCCCATGCCCGCAACCGACGCGGCGCCCAGCACCTGAACGAACTCGCGCTTGGAAATATTCATGATTCAGCAATCAAGGATATGCAGATCAAAACAAAACCCGCACGCAGGCGGGTTCGTTCAAGCTTTATTGGTTAACCGGCGACTTCGGGTCGAGCAGCAGCGCCATGATGTCGCGGATCTGCGCCTCGTCGAGCAACTTGAAGTGGCCGAAGCGCGGCATGTTAGAACAAGCCGCATAGGCTTTGCTGTTCCACAACTTTCCCCAGGTGTACTCGACGATAGCCTTCGACGCCGGACTGGCCGGGTCGGCGACGCCGCGCAGCTTGCCGTAGTTGTACAGGCTCGGGCCGATGGTGCCGTAGGAGATTTCGGCCTTGCTGAGTTGATGGCAGTTGTAGCAGTTGCCGCCATTGTCTTTTGCGGCCGCGCTGGCGTCCGACCAGGTCATGCCGCGACCGTTCTGCGCCAGCTTCTCGCCTTCGCGCCAATCGCCGAGGTACTGGCCGCCGCTGGGCGGGCGGATCGTGGCCAGCGCTTCGGCTTCAATGCGCTTGGTTTGCTCGGGCGCGAGCGCCTGGTCGGTCGAGCAGGCTTGTTGGCCGAGGTCCTGGTTGATGCGATCGGCCTTGGCGATGCCCTGGTCGCGAAACGCGGCCTTCATGACCGCCTGCGCCTGCGCATCGAGTTCTTGCGAACCGGGTAGCACGGCACATCCGGCCAGGACAAGAAGGCAAGCGGCCAGACTCAATGAAATGGTGGTGGACGACATGCTGGTTCCCGATCAACGCTTGATGGCCGGCGCGATGCTGGCCGCACCCTTGGCATTCACGCCCATGTAGGTCGATACGGCGATCGTCGCCTCCGAGCCGAAGCCGGGGTACGGGAAACGCATCTGCCGATAGCAGTCATTGAGCCGCAGTTGCATGCCCCACATCTGGCCATTGCTGACGCGGTAGGCCGGCCAGGCCGCAAAGCCGATGCCGTCGCCCGGGTTCTTGGTCAGATTCGGCAGGTCTTGCAGGCGGATGCGCTTGCCGTCCTCGCCATGGCAGGAAGCGCATGAGAAATCGTGCGTGCCACCACGGTAGTAGAAGACGCGTTTGCCGATTTCGTAGCTGCGCTTCTCCTGTGCATGCGCTTGCGGCAGGTTGAACTTCAAGCCACGCGACTCGGTAGCGACCCAGGTCGCCAGCGCTGTCACGTTGTTCTGTTCGTCGCGGCCGAAAGGCGTGTTCGCGATCGTGGCGCCATTCAGGCCTTGAAGCGTTTCCATGCAGGTGACCAGGCGCGACTCGAGGTCCTGCACCTTGTCGGTATCGGCAAAGTAGCGCGGCAGTTCGACGAAGGCACCCTTGACCTTGCCCGGGCCCTTGCCCAGGTCGCAGAGTTCGAGCGACGCGTTCTTGGGCCCGCGCTTCTGCTTCCACAGAAGCTCGCCCTTGGCCTCGAAGAGCTCGGCCGGGTTGCCGTCTTCCAGCATCTTGCGGTACTCGGCAATGCCGTCGGCGGCCGACTTGGTTTGTGCGCCGGCCGCCATGGACAGCAGCAGCAACGCGCTCGCGAAAAGGGTTGTTTTCATCGTTTTGCCCAACGCCGCCGGTTCAGGAGACGACCGCTTCGTCGGTGCGCTTGTCGCCCTTGTTGTCGGTCCAGCTGACGCTGATCTTGTCGCCGGCCTTGGCGCCCTTGACAACGAATTGCATGAACGGATTTTTCGACACCGCCGGTCCCCACTGGGCCGTCATCACGGTCTTGCCGTTGTGCTGGGCGATCACGTCCTGGATGTGCCAGGCCGGAATCACCTTGCCGGCC
>JANOEG010000595.1:0-2560 GCA_031413095.1 Burkholderiales bacterium
CTGACATGCGAGTAGCCGGCGAGCGTGAGCTGCGCTTTCAGCGACGCTTCGTCGAGCTTGTCCTTCTGCTTGAACTTGAAGGTGGTTGCAGCGAGGAAGGAGGGCGGTGCCAGGCGCGTCAACGCCGTCGTTGCCGGCAACAGCAGCACATCGACGTCCTTGGACGACCACAGGCGCCACAGCGTCGCCAGCCGCTCGCTGATCAGGTCCTGGTGCGGGCTGAACGTGTCGTAGGGCAGCGTCTCCCAATCGGGGAACAACGCGACGCGCAACCCGGGTGCGAAGAACGGCAGCTCGTCAGCGAGGCGTTGTGCGTCGGCCGGCTCGGCCGTGATGACCGTCGTCAGCGTTTTCTGCTGCGCGGCATGGCGCGCGATCAGCAGCGCATCGGCAGAGCCGGTGGGGCGGGGCAACGTGAAACGCTTGCCGGGCGCGATGGACGGAAGGTGCATGAAGCGGTGAATTCTAGAATCGAGCAATGACAACACAGTTGCCCACCGCCTTGCACGCCCTTGTGCCTTGCGCGGGAATAGGCGAACGCGCAGCAACCGGGGGCCCGAAGCAGTACGCGCTCGTCGGTGGCAGGGCAGTGGTGGCGCACACGCTGGCCGCATTGGCGCGGGTGAGCCGCATCACGCAGACGCTGGTGGTGCTCGCGCCGGGTGACTCGCAGTTCGACGCCGCCGTGCCGGGATTCACGGGCTTGGTTGAGCGCACCGGTGGCGCTACCCGCGCTGCCACCGTACGCGCCGGACTGACGGTTTTGCAGCAACGCGGTGCGCGCGACGACGATTGGGTGCTGGTGCACGACGCCGCACGCTGCCTCGTGCAGCCGGCTTGGATCGAGCGCCTGATCGATGCCTGCATCAACGATGCTGTGGGTGGCTTGCTGGCCTTGCCGTTGGCCGATACGCTGAAGCAAGCCGATGCCACCGGCCGCGCAAAGGCAACCGTCGAACGCAGCGGCAAGTGGGCGGCGCAAACACCGCAAATGTTCCGCTTGGCCCTGCTGCAACGAGCGCTCGAAGCCGCTGGCGACTCAGTGACAGACGAAGCCTCGGCGATCGAAGCGCTTGGCCACGCACCGCTGCTCGTGCCCGGCCATGCCGACAACTTCAAGCTCACCTGGCCGGAAGACTTTGCACGCGCTCGGCGCTTGCTGTCCGGCAACGACGAGATCAAGGCTTTCGTGCCGGCGCGCGATCTGGCGCAATCGCGCGCGTTCTACGAAGCGCTGGGCTTCAGCGTCGAGCACGATTTCGGCGATGTGGTGTTGATGCAGCGCGCCGGCACATCGTTCTTGCTGCAAGACTTCTACGAGCCGGCACACGCCAGCAACTTCATGATCAGCCTGGTGACCGAGTCGCTCGACGACTGGCATGCGGTGGCGCAGCTGGTGGCTGAGCGTTTCGGCACGCGCATCGAGTCGCCGGCGCTGCGCCCGTGGGGCCTGCGTGACTTCGTGTTGTTCGATCCCACCGGCGTGCTGTGGCGCGTCGTCGAAAAGAAAACGGAGACTCCGTCATGACATTTCGCATCGGCGAAGGCTGGGACATTCACGCCCTCGTTCCCGGCCGCAAGCTGATCCTCGGCGGCGTGCACGTGCCGCACGACAAGGGCCTCGACGGCCACTCCGACGCCGATGCCCTGGCGCATGCGATCACCGACGCGATACTCGGTGCTGCGGCGCTCGGCGACATCGGCCGCCATTTCCCCGACACCGATCCGCAATTCAAAGGCGCCAACTCGATGCTGCTGCTGGCCGAAGCCGCCAAGCGCGTGCGCGCCGCAGGCTACGAGATCGCCAACATCGACAGCACGATCATCGCGCAGGCGCCGAAGATGGCCCCGCACATCGGCGCGATGTGCGAGCGGCTGGCGTCAGTGCTCGGCGTCGCCGTCGATCATGTCAATGTCAAGGCGAAGACCGCGGAAAAGATGGGGCCGGTGGGTGAGGGGCGCGCGATCGAGGCGCGCGCGGTGGCCCTACTCAGGGCACGCGCTTGAGTCTGATATGCGCCAACAACCCGCCATCCGGTGCGTTGTCGATGTCGAATTGCCCGCCCATGCGCTGGATCGCCTTCTCGACGATGGCGAGGCCAAGGCCTGCACCGGTCGCCGCGGTGCGCGCCGCGTCGCCGCGGTAGAACGGTGTCGTCAACTGCGCCAGCTTTTCAGGCGCCACGCCCGGCCCGTGGTCACGCACGCTGATGATGATCCACGGCCCTGAGCGTGCGTAGCTGACGTTGACCAGGGCGATGCCGGTGTCGATGCTGCGCCCATAACGGCGCGCGTTCTCGAACAGGTTGCCGAAGACGCGGCCTAGCTCGATGTCGTCGGCCATCACGCGCAGATCGATCGCCAGCCGCGACACGATTCGGATTTCGCGCGGCTCGCGGAAGGTAGCAATTTCCTTGTCGACGAGCTTGGCGAGATTGATCGGCACCAGCTTGGTGTCGCCGGGCCGCGCGTAGTCCATGAACTTGTCGATGATGGCGTCGAGCTGGTCGATGTCGAGCGCCATGTTGCGCTGCGCCTCTTCGTCGTTGACGCTCATCTC
>JANOEG010000596.1:0-1960 GCA_031413095.1 Burkholderiales bacterium
ATGGTTCCCGACAGGCGACGTCGCCGCGATCGATGCCGACGGCTTCGTGCAGATCACCGACCGCAGCAAGGACGTCATCAAGTCCGGTGGCGAGTGGATCAGCTCGATCGACATCGAGAACATCGCCATGGCGCACCCGGCGGTGGCGATGGCGGCCTGCATCGCGCTGCCGCACCCGAAGTGGGACGAGCGTCCGCTTCTGGTGGTGATGAAGAAGCCCGGTGCCGAGGTCACGCGCGACGCGCTGCTGGCGCACTTCGAGGGCAAGGTCGCGAAGTGGCAGGTGCCCGACGACGTCGTTTTCACCGACGCCATCCCGCTCGGCGCCACCGGCAAGATGCAGAAGAACAAGCTGCGCGAGCAGTTCAAGGTGCACCGCTTGCCGGGCACCTGATGTCACCTCGGTGACAGGGGGCATTTCGGGACTATGGACCCGCCTTCGGGGTAGTCCCTCTGCGTTGGGGCATCGGCGATCCGTTAACGTGCCCCGGTCGCAGCACCGCTACCGCAGGAGACACCCCATGACATCGACCCCGTCGCGCAAGTTCGTCCTTTCCCTGGCCGCCGCGGCGGCACTGGCTTGCGGCAGCGCGCATGCGCAGTCCGGCCAGACCGTCAAGGTGGCATGGATCGACGCGCTCACCGGCCTGACCGCCGCCACTGGCCAGAACCAGTTGAAGAGCTTCCAGTTTTTCGCCGAGCATTTCAACAAGAGCAATCCGGCGGGCGTGAAGTTCGAGATCGTCTCGTTCGATAACAAGCTGAGCCCGCAGGAAACCGTCAACGCGCTGCAGGCCGCCATCGACCAAGGCATCCGCTATGTCTTCCAGGGCACCGGCACCGGCCCAGCCACCGCCATCATCGACTTCCTCAACAAGTACAACGAGCGCAACCCAGGCAAGGAAGTGCTGTTCGTCAACTACGCCGCGGTCGATCCCGACCTGACCAACAGCAAGTGCAGCTACTGGCACTTCCGCATGGACGCCGACACCTCGATGAAGATGGAGGCGCTGTCCACCTTCATGAAGGACCAGACCGACATCAAGAAGGTCTACCTCATCAACCAGAACTATGCCCACGGCCATCAGGTGGCGAAGTTCGCCAAGGAGAACCTGGCCAAGAAGCGGCCCGACGTGCAGATCGTCGGCGAAGACCTGACGCCGCTGGCGCAGACGCGCGACTTCGCGCCCTACATCGCCAAGATCAAGGCCTCCGGCGCCGACACGGTGGTCACCGGCAACTGGTCGAGCGACCTCACGTTGTTGATCAAGGCGGCCAACGACGGCGGCCTGACCGCCAAGTTCTACACCTACTACGCCGGTGTGTCCGGCACGCCCACAGCGATGGGCGCCAACGCCGCAGGCCGCGTTTACCAGGTCAGCGTGTTCCCGTACGGCGTGTCGCCCGAAACGCGCAAGTTGATGGATGCGTACAAGGCCAAGTTCAACGACGACTTCTACACAGCGCAGGTCTATCACGCCTACGCGCTGCTGTCTGGCGCAATGGCCAAGGCCAAGAGCATCGATCCGGCCAAGGTGGCCGCAGCGATGGAGGGCTTGTCGGTGAAGAGCCTGAACGGCGAGGTGACGATGCGCAAGGCCGACCATCAGTTGCAGCAGACGGTGTACATCCAGTCTTGGCAGAAGGCCGACAAGGCACCGCTCGACTACAGCGTCGAGAACACCGGCCACAACTTCCGCGTCATCAAGACCTACGAGCCGTACGTCTCCAGCACACCGACCTCGTGCCAGATGAAAAGACCCGGCTGAGCTGACTTCGGGTCGGCACAAGAACTGGACGTGGACCAGTTCCTGATCAACGTCCTCAACGGCATCAGCGCCGGGCTGCTGCTGTTCATGCTCAGCTCCGGCCTGACGCTGATCTTCAGCATGATGGGCGTGCTGAACTTCGCGCACGCCAGCTTCTACATGGTCGGCGCCTACATCGGCTACACGCTTTC
>JANOEG010000597.1:0-9654 GCA_031413095.1 Burkholderiales bacterium
GCTGCGTCGTGCAGGAGTTGTGCTTGCAACGAGAGGGTGCCCTCCCTAGATCCCACATCGCGGAAAATCTGGGCTGCAAGGGGAAGGGCAAAGGCTTAGAATTAGGGTTAACCCTGAAAGTCTATTTCCCATGAAAAACGCTATCCAAGCCCTGCGCTCGTTCTTCTCAACGATCGCCCCCAGCGACCACGACAACCTCGAGGCCTACCTCGCACAATCGGCAAGTCTGGCCGATCTCGAGCGGCGCCAAAGCCAGTGGCATCGCGCCAGTGCCGACCGCGCGCTGTTCTCCATCGGCGTGCGTTCCCACTGAGCGGTCTCGGGGCCCCCAAGCTGCAGCACGATGCCGGCGTTTCCTAGACAGCGCCGTACAAGACTTTGCGCTGTGCTGTGTAGGTCCACCAGGGCGCCGGCGCCGCGCCGTTCATGAAGTCGACAGCCGCCATGAACGTGTCGAGCACGCAGGGGTCATTGCGGGCGCCCGTGGCGGCATTGAGCTTCTGATAAAGCACAAAGGCGTCGCGACCGCGCAGCTCGCGCGGCGTGAGGATGCCGATTCGGCGCAGGTTGGCCGCCAGCGACGGGCCGATGTTGGGCAGCTGCTCCAACGCCGTGCAGTCCTCAGCGCGCGTCGCCTTGGGTGATTTGATCCGCATCACGTTCACAACCGGCTCATCAGGGGCCGCTGACGGTGCCGGCGCCCCAATGGCGCTCGATCACCGGCGCGACGGTGGGGTGGGCTTCGATGCGTTCGAGCAGGGCGTGGAACGCCGGTCGCTGCTTGGCCAGATGCTTGCGTGCGCCAGACCAGCGTGAAACCACCGCCGCCAACAGGTCTGCAGCGCTGAGTTGGGTGCCGAAGAGGAAGGCAGAGTTCTGGTTGGCGGCATCGGCAGCGAAGGTGTCGGCGAAGACGGACCACAGCTTGTGCAGGCGCCGCCTCGCGCCCTTGCGCAAGCGTTCGTCGGCCTCCTTGTCTCCCCTGCCATACCAGCGCTCGGGGTAGTCGATGACGCCGATGGCTGCGTAGCAGTTCGCGGCGATGAAGACCATGGCGTGGATCGCCTGCGCGCGTTGCGAAGCGTTGGCGGGCAGCAGCTTCGAGCGCGGATGCGCGAGGCCGAGGTGGATAAGGATTGCAGCGCTCTCACTGAGCACCGTGCCGTCAGGCGTCACCAGCGTCGGGATCTGATGCAGCGGGTTGATGCGCTTCAATTCCTCGAAGGAGGCGGTCTTTTCCCAGGTGGCCGCACTGACGATGCGGTAAGGCACCCGCGTCAGCTCAAGCGCGGCCTCAATGGCGGCAGAGCCGGAGTTGCGGCTGCCGAACAGAACGTACTCGCTGGCCTTCTTGCTCACACCGTCACATCAGCATCGTGTTGCGGATCAAGCCGACCGCGAGACCCTCGATCGCAAACACTTCGGCATCACTCAGCTTGACGATGATGGGCTCGAAGTCCGGATTCTCGGCGTGCAGCTCGATGTGATTGCGCACGCGCTTGAAGCGCTTTACCGTCACTTCATCCCCAATGCGGGCGACGATGATCTGGCCGTTGGTGGCGTCCTTGCTTTGCTTCACCGCGAGCAGGTCGCCGTCCATGATGCCGGCGTCGCGCATGCTCATGCCGCGCACGCGCAGCAGGTAGTCGGGGCGGCGCGGGAACATCGTCGCTTCCACCACGTAGGTCTGGTCGATGTGCTCCTGCGCCAGGATCGGGCTGCCGGCGGCGACGCGGCCGACCAGCGGCAGGTTCAGCT
Organism: Burkholderiales bacterium; assembly: GCA_031413095.1. Taxonomy (GTDB): domain Bacteria; phylum Pseudomonadota; class Gammaproteobacteria; order Burkholderiales; family Burkholderiaceae_C; genus CADEEN01. The sequence goes on from JANOEG010000597.1 coordinate 1,759, forward strand.
GCGACAGGCTCGGCAGCGGCAGCATGAACTGCTTGCCGCGCATCTGGTTCAGCTTCTTCAGCGCATCAGGCTGCAGGCGAATGCCGCGCGACGTGCCGCTGATGAGCTCGATCACGCCTTTGCGTGCCAGTGCCTGCAGATGCTCTTCGGCGGCATTGGGCGAGCGAAAGCCAAGTTCGGCCGCGATCTCGGCGCGAGTGGGCGGGGCGCCGGTGCGGGCAATGGCACTTTGCACCAGATCGAGAATCTGCTGCTGGCGGTCGGTAAGCTTGGCGCGTTCTTCCATGACATTTCAGGCCTGACAGCCTGGGAGTTTGTCCAGTGGCTGTGATTCTATCCAGATGGCTGGGCAAAGCAAACATGACTTCACCATGACCGACAGCAAGATCGTCATCCTCGGCACCGGGGGCACCCTCGCCGGCACCGCCGCCAGTGCGGCCGATGCCGTGGGCTACACCGCCGCGCAACTGGGCATCGGGCATCTTGTGGCCGCAGTGCCGGGCTTGCGAGAACTTGACCTCGAGTGCGAGCAGATCGCGCAGCTCGACAGCAAGGATATGGACTACACAACCTGGCAGGCGCTGGCCGCACGCGCTGCGCACCACCTGGCGCGCGCCGATGTGGCCGGTGTCGTTGTCACGCACGGCACCGACACGCTCGAAGAAACGGCGTACTTTCTGCACCGCGTGCTCGCTCCTTTCAAGCCGCTGGTTCTCACCGCGGCGATGCGGCCGGCGACGTCGATGGCCGCCGACGGGCCGCAGAACCTGTTCGATGCGGTGTGCACCGCTCGCAGCACCGCCGCGCGAGGTGTGCTCGTGGCCATCGCCGGGCGCGTCTGGGCTGGCGCGGAGTTGCGCAAGGTGCACAGCTACCGCGTCGATGCGTTTGATGCGGCCGATGCCGGCCCGCTGGCGGTGGTCGAAGAAGGCGCGTTGCGCTGGTTCCGTGATGCGCCGCGTGTCGAAGCGTTGGGCCTGACGCGCATTGCGCTCGATGCGGCGCAGTGGCCGCGCGTAGAAATCGTCGTCAACCACGCGGGGGCCAACGGCTTGTTGGTCGAGGCACTCGTCGCGCAAGGCGTCAAAGGCATCGTCGCTGCGGGCACCGGCAACGGCACGCTGCACCGCGATCTCGAAGCGGCGCTGCTGCGTGCACAAGGTGGCAGCGTGCAAGTGCTGCGCAGCACTCGCTGCGCTGCGGGCCCGGTGATCGGCAGCAGCTTGCTGCGCTCGGCCGGAACGCTGTCGCCGGTGCAGGCGCGGATCGAATTGCTGCTGCAACTGCTGGCTTGACCGTACCTCGCGGCGATGGCACCGAACATCAATCCTTGTGTTGCCCGTGCCAACGTCGGTAGCCCGGCCGCACGAATCCAGCCAGATCCTGCGGCGATGCCTTGTACGCGTGCAGGACACCTGGGATCAGCGCGTAGCCGCTGAAATCAAAGCCTGTTGGCAACGCCCCACCGGGCGTGCCGTCCGCATTGACTGCGTTGCAGTTGTTGAAGGTACCGATGTCGCACTGGATGCGGCTGGCCGCGCCCGCCTGTGCCTTGGCGTACACATCGAACTGCGTACTCGTCGCGTTCTGCGTCACCGAGTAATCGTTGTCTGTGCCCGCCAGCACAAGGTAAGAGCCGTCCTTCAACTTCGGGCCGATGGCCAAGCCCTCCCACTTCTCCGGCGACACCCCGCCAAGCGTGGCAAGCGAGGCGTCGGTCAGGATCTCCGTCGCTGCCAGATCGAGCCACGGCGTTGCGGTCTTGGTGACCGCGGCGAACACTGCATCAGGCGCGTCGAGATCGATCGCACTGACGTCGGTGGCTCCAGCCAGGCTGATGCGAAAGACCTTCTTGTTCGGGCTTGCCGTGTTTGCATCCACGCCCAGGCCGCGGTTGTTTCGCTCCAAGACAAGGAAATCGGTGTCGTTGATCGCCACCAGTGCCGAGATGCCGCGGCCTTGCGAGCTGCCCTCCATCTTGTAGGCGTATTGCGCCTTGACGCGGCCCGTTGGCCAATCGAACGCAACGATGCGGTTGAAAACGCCGTTGCTGCCGCCTTCGTCGAGCATCGCGCTTTGCAACATCGCGTACAGCGTGCGGCCGTCGGGGCTGATCGCCAGGCCCTCGAAGCCGCGGTTGGTGCGCTTGCCGGCGCTGTTGCCGTCGTCGCTGGCGTAGTTGACAACACCCGTGGCCGCATTGCGCGGCAGGATGTTCTCGGGCAGCTTGTAGCGCCGCACCAGTTGGCCGAAGCGCGCGAACTCGAGCAGCGACGGGCCGTATTCGTCGGAGACGAGCAGATGGCCGGTCAGTGGATGGACGACGATGCCTTCCGGGTCAAAGGCCAGGCCGAGCGGGCCGGCGAGTTCGGGCGCAAAGCCGTCGAGCTCGCTGCCGCCACGGCGGAAGATGACGGTCTTGAGCACCTGGAAATTGGAGATCGCGCCGGTGTGGTGGTCCACGTCGATCTTGAAACGGTGCACGCGCGTCTCGTAGTGCAGGGTGCCGCCACCGGGGCCGCGGTCCGACAGCGCCCACCAATCGTCGCGCGCCGCGTCATAGTAGATGTCAGAGAAGAAGCCCAGACGGCCGTCGTTGACCACCGTACCGCCCGAGGCGTCGAGCTTGGCGCCGTCGATGACGAGCCCATTGACGAACGCGGGTGCTGCCTGCGCGGCAGAGAAAACAGACAGTGCTGCCGCAACGAAGCACGGCGCGAACGGGTTCTTCTTCAAGGATGCTTCTCCAGAGTTGGAATCGAAGCATCGGAAGGTAAGGGCGACGTGTGACCGTGCTGTGACGGCCGCGCGCAGCTTTGCGTCAGCTCAGACCCAGCGTCACACCACGCTGATCTTCACGTCGAGGTTGCCGCGCGTCGCGTTCGAGTACGGGCAGACCTCGTGCGCGTCGGCGACGAGTTTCTCGGCCGCGGCTCGGTCCATGCCGGGCACCGAGACTTTCATCGACACGGTGACGCCGAACGCGCCGGCCTTGCCGGTCATCGGGCCGATCGCCACCTCGGCGGTGTTGCTGACTTCAGCGGGCAGGGTGATCTTCTGCCGCGCGGCCACGGCCTTCATTGCGCCGATGAAGCAGGCCGAGTAGCCCGCTGCAAACAGCTGCTCGGGGTTGGTGCCGGGGCCACTGTCGCCGCCGAGTTCCTTCGGTGTGGACAGGGTCAGGCTGATCCGCCCGTCGGACGATTTCGTGGTGCCGGCGCGGCCGCCGGTGGAGGTGGCTTGGGCGGTGTAGACCGCAGCGTCGATGGCCATGGAGAACTCCTGTTCTTGGTGTGGACGCCGCAGTGTGCCAGTCGCGCAGAATCCCGGTCATGCACAAGGCAACTCACTTTTGACAATGACCGATGCCGAACTGGCCAGCGTGTGCTGGGTGCGTGCCGTGGAGCAGGGCGCACGGGAGGGCGTGCCATGGGACGACGCCGACGCCGCCTGGGCAGGCAGCGAAGCGCGCCGTGCGGTCGGCGAAGGCGGCGACCGCGCCAAGGCGCAGGCCTATGTGGTCAAGCGCGCGCAACTGGCGCACAAGCGCCTGGCTGCGCGTGATTCAGCGTGGCGCGCGCCGTTGCAGGACGACAAGGCCCCCCGTTTGTGGCGCTGGCTGTTGCTGCTGCTGGCGGTGGCTGTTGCCGTGTACATCGTCGGGGATGTCTTTGGCGCGTCTCGACGCATCAACCTGCTCGCGCCACCGGTGCTGGCGCTGCTGCTGTGGAACCTCGTGATCTATGTGTTGCTGCTGTTCGCCGCCGGTCGCGGCCCCTCGGCGTGGATGGCGCGTGCGATCGAAGACGCACGCACGCGCTTTTCGGCGCGCGGTGCGGCGGCGCCGCTGATCGCTGCGCGCGCACGCTTTGCTGCCGAGTGGGCGGTCGGCACCCGCGGCGTCCAGCAGGCGCGGGTGGCCAGTGTGATGCATGTGGCCGCGGCGCTGCTCGCCGTGCTGGTGATCTCGTCGATGTACATCTTTGGCTTGGCCTTCGACTACCGCGCCGGTTGGGACAGCACCTGGCTCGATGCCGAGCAGGTGCAGCGCACGCTCGCGTTGGTGTTTACGCCGGCCACGGCATTGAGTGGCATCTCGGTGCCGTCGATCGAAGAGATTTCGAAGCTGCGTTTTGCTGAGGGCAGCACTGGTGAACGCGCGGCGCGCTGGATTCATCTGTATGCGATCACGCTCGCGCTGTTCGTCGTCTTGCCCCGGCTGGCGCTGGCCGTCTGGTTGGCCTGGCGCGTGCGGCGCGCGGCGGCGCAACTGGCGCTGCCGCTCGACGAGCCGTACTTCCGCGCGCTGCTGCGCGACGGCCCGGCGACGGCGCGTCCAGTCACCGTGCTGCCGTACAGCTACACGCTCACGGCGACACAAGTCAAAGCCTTGCCGAAGGCGCTGCAGGATGCCATCGGCCCGGGCGCGCAGCCTCACATCAAGCCGATGTTGCCGCTCGGCTCGGAAGACGCGCTGCCGCCGTCGGCGCTGGAAGACGCGGATGCCGATGTCGCTGCGCTGTTTGCCGCCACCGCCACGCCCGAGCGCGAAACGCATGGGGCGTTCGTGCGCGCGCTTGCCACGGCGGTTGCCGCACGCAAGGTGGCCGTGTCGGTTCTCGTCGACGAATCCGGCCTGCGCCAACGTGCGGGCGCGGCGAGCGATGCCGAGCTGCGACTGACGCAACGCCGCGCGGCTTGGCAGCGCATGCTGCATGACTTGTCGCTGCCGGTACCGCACTTCATCGACCTGTCATGACGGACGGCGCATACACCCTTTCGCTCAGCCTGGTCTCGCACACCAATGTCGGCAAGACGACGCTGGCGCGCACGCTGCTGGCGCGAGACATTGGCGAGGTGCGCGACGAAGCGCATGTCACCGAGACGGCCGAAGCGCAGGTGCTGATCGAGACACCGCAAGGCGACCGCCTGATGCTTTGGGACACGCCGGGTTTCGGCGATAGCCTGCGTCTGGCCAAACGCATGGCGCAGTCGGGCAACCCGATCGGCTGGTTCCTCACCGAGGTCTGGGACCGTTGGCGCGATCGTGCGTTCTGGTCGAGCCAGCGGGCGCTGAAGCATGTCTGGGAGCAGTGCGACGTCGTGCTCTACCTCGCCAATGCGAGCGAAGCGCCGGAGGACGCCGGATACCTCGACGCCGAGTTGCAGGTGCTCTCGCTGACCGGCAAGCCGGCCATCGTGCTGCTCAATCAGCTTGGCGCGCCGGGCGATGACGCGGCACTCGAAATGCGCTGGCGCAAGCGCCTGGAATCAGCGCAAGGGGTGCGCGCTGTGCTGCCGCTCGACGCTTTCTCGCGCTGCTGGGTTCAGGAGGGCGTGTTGTGGCAGGCGGTCGCACCGCTGCTGCCGCCAGCGCAGCTGGAAGCGTTCGGCCGATTGCAGAGCGCATGGCGCGAGAAGAAACTGCAGATCTGGCGCGAGTCGATGGCCGAGCTGTCGCGCCGCTTGGCGCGGGCCGCGCTCGACACGCAGCGGGTTGAATCCGAGGGTTGGCGCGGCCAGGTGAAGTCGATCGGCGGGCGCTTCGCCAAAGCGCTCGGCTTTCGTGACGACGACGCGCACGCGCCGCAACAGCGCGCCATGGCGCAACTGGCGGAGCGGCTGGATGACGATGTCAAGCGCTCTACCGATGCGCTGATCCGGCTGCACGGCCTCGATGGGCGCGCCGGCAACGACGTCCTGGCCAAGCTCGCGCGCCACTACGCGTTGCGCCAACCGCTCGACGAAGGCCGTGCAGCGATCTGGGGCGGTGTCGTCACCGGCGCACTCGCCGGCCTCAAAGCCGACGTTGCCAGCGGCGGCCTGACCCTCGGCGGCGGCCTGCTGGCCGGCGGTGTGATCGGCGCGTTGACGGCGGCCGGCGCGGCGCGCGGTGTCAATCTGGTGCGCGGTGTGTCGCTGCCCATGGTGAGTTGGGATCCACGTGTGCTCGAAGCGTTGTTTGCCAGCGCTTTGCTCGGCTACCTGGCCGTTGCACACCACGGCCGCGGGCGCGGCGCGTGGGTGGCGCAGGAACCGCCGGCCGCCTGGACTACGGCGGTGCAATCGGCGGTCGATGCTTGCCGCGCCGAGCTCGATGGTGTGTGGTCGCAGCAGGGAGGTGTGAGCGGCGGCGATGCGGCTGCGGCATCTGACCCGCCCCTCGTTGACGCGCTGCGGCGCTTGCTCGAATCAGCCAGTGCGCACGCGTTGGCGCGCCTGTACCCCGACGCAGCGGCGTCTTTATGGCGACGCTGACCCGCGCGACGACCGTGCCGTCGGCGCTGGCAAGGGCAGCCCGCGCAGCGCCTGGGCCAGCTCGGCGGCCTGCCAGATCGCGATGCGGTGCTCGGCGGCAAATGGGCGCGCGTTGTCGGTGAGATCGCCCAGACCGATGTACAGCGCATCTTCTGCGTCCACCGCTTCGCGTGCCGCCTGCAACGCGCGCAGCGCATCAAGACCCGTTCGCGCGGACTTCCAGCGCCGGGCACAAACGAGCATCTTGCGGCCCCGACGCTCGAGTTCGAAGTCAACCGGTGCGCCCGTGCCGGGCTGCACTGAGTAGCCGTCGCGCCGGAAGGCCTCCTCCAGCACCTTGGAAAAAGCAGGCCAAGCCATCGCGCCGACGGCCTCCAACGTCTGAGACACCTTGGCCGCGCTCGGCAGGTGCCACTGCTTGCGAGCCGCCAAGGCGCTGATCACCACAAAAGGAAAACTGGAAAGCGCCCCGGCGATGCGGTAGTCCGGGGGAAGCAAGGCGCCCGCCAACACGGCCAGCACCGCCGCGATGGCCAGGCTGACCCACCACGGTGAACGCAGCAGCGTTGCAAACAGCGAGTTCTTGGCCATCTGAAACTTCATTGCATGCCTTCCGTTGGGATCAGCGAGTCGCGGTTGCCATGCGCTCGAGCTGCTGGTGCAACTCGAGCCAGCGCTCTTCGAGCATCGCCACTTCGGCGGCGATGTGGGCCAGTTGCCGGCCGGCATCGGCAATGGCAGCCGGCGCAAGGGCGCTGCCGGCGAGGACGGCTTCAGTTTGGGTGCGCTCAGCCGCAAGCTTGGCCATACGCTGATCGACTTGCGCCAGCTCGTTGCGCAGCGGCCGTGTCTGGTCGGCCAGTTTCGACCGCGCTTGGCCTTTGGACTTGCGGTCGTCACGCCCGTTGTTCGTCGACGGCGACACTGAGGCAGCCTTGGTACTGGGCTTCGCGATGTGCGGCGAGGCTGCCGGCGGCGCCGCCACAGCGACACCCGGCACCGGCGGCGCCGCTTGCCCCCGCGCGTTGGCACGCGAGACTTCGAGCAGCCACTTCTGGTAGTCGTCCAGATCACCGTCGAACGGCAGCACGCCGCCGCGCGTGACCAACCAGAACTCGTCGCAGACCTCGCGCAGCATCGCGCGGTCGTGACTGACGAGCATGACCGTGCCTTCGAATTCGTTCAGCGCCATCGACAGCGCTTCGCGTGTCGTCAGATCGAGGTGATTGGTCGGCTCGTCCAGCAGCAGCAGGTTGGGGCGCTGCCAGACGATGCCGGCCAGCACCAGCCGCGCTCGCTCGCCGCCGGACAGCGTGCCGACAGTCTGCTTGACCATGTCGCCGCCGAAGTTGAACTGGCCGAGGAAGTTGCGCAGGCCTTGCTCGCGCCCGTCCTGGCCGGCCACGTTCAACTCACGCGCCAGGCGCGTCATGCGCTGCAGCGGCGTGTCGTCCTCGGTCAGCAGGTCCATCTCCTGCTGCGCGAAATAGCCGATGGCCAGACCCTTGCCATCGGTCATCGTGCCGGCGATGGGTTGCAGCGCCCGCGCGATCGTCTTCACTTTTTCGTCTTCGCGATGCTCGGCGTCGTGCTCAGCGACAATCTGTTCATGAGCTTCTGCTGCTGGGAACTGGTCGG